>JADZCW010000156.1 GCA_020851395.1 Phycisphaeraceae bacterium | reverse complement strand
GTGGGGCTCGAGGCGGAGGCGATCAACCACCACCCGGACCTCCGCAATGTCTACAACAGCGTGCGGATCGCGCTGAGCACGCACGACGCGGGTGGGAAGGTGACGGGCATGGACGTGGCGTTGGCCCGGGCGATCCAGCACCTCTCATGGGTGGGGTGAACCCCGGGGGGGGTTAGGGAATAGGGATTGGATGAGGGACGCTGGGGTGCAAGCCCTGGCGTGTTGGGCGCAGGCCAAGCGGGTGGGGCTAGCCGTGCCAGTGCTGGACAAGATGGGTCAGGAGTCGAACGCCGAAGGCGGTCGGGCCGACGTCGAACAGGGGCGTGGGCTTGTCGACGGCCGCGACGTAGGCGATATCCAGGTGGGCCCAGGAGCGATCCTGCCAGGCTTCGGGTGAGCCGTTCTTGCCGACGAAATGGCTCAGGAACGCGGCGCCCTGGATGGGATGAGCCAGGCGGCCGGCGGAGTTGACCAGGTCGGCGTGGTCGGAGCGGAGCAGCTCGCGGTGCTCGGGCCAGAGGGGCAGTTCCCAGAGGCGTTCGTGGGCGGCATTGCCGGCGTCGAGGAGTTTCTGACGGAGCTTGGGGTCGGTGACGAAGAGGCCGGCGCAGGCCTGGCCCAGGGCGACGCCGACGCCGCCGGTGAGGGTGGCCAGGTCGATCAGGGCGGCGGGTTTGTAGGTTCGGCAGGCGTAGGTCAGGGCGTCAGCGAGGATGAGCCGGCCCTCGGCGTCGGTGTTGGTGATCTCGACCTTCAGGCCGTTGTAGAGCGTGAGGATGTCGTCGACGCGGTAGGCCCGGCGGTCGACCATGTTCTCGGCGACGGCGATCAGGCCGACGACGGGGGTGGGGATCTTGAGCGTGGCGGCGGCGTGCAGGGCGCCGAGGACGGCCATGCCGCCGCACTTGTCGTATTTCATGCCGCGCTGGCCTTCAGCGGTTTTGAGGGAGTAGCCGCCGGTGTCGTAGGTGACGGCTTTGCCGACGAGGACGACGGGGGCGGTCTGAGACTTGCCAGGTTTGCCTCGATGCTCCAGGACGATCAGGCAGGGCTCGCGCGATCCGGCCCGGCCGACGGACCACAGGCCGTTCATGCCCAGGCGGCGGAGTTGGGGGGCGGTGATGACCTTGATCCGCAGGCCCACCTCGCGGGCCATCTTGCGGCAGGCGTCGGCAATGGCCCGGGGGTGGGCGATGTTGGGGGGCGTGGCTGCGAGCCGGCGGGCGAGGTTGGCGGAGGTGCTGACGAGGGCGCCTTGTTTGACGGCGGCGAGCCATTTGGATTGATGGACCTCGATCCGCAGACGGGACGAGGCGGGAGGCTCGGAGGGGGATTTGAATTCGTCGAAGCGGAGGCCGGCCAGGACGGCGCCCTGGCCGAAGGCGTGTGCGAGGGTGGGGGTGTTGAGCTGGGGGGGCAGGACAAGCTCGACGCGGCTGAGGCCGGCCCGCTGGGCGAGGCGGGTGAGGTTGGCCCCGGCCAGTCGTGCGGCCTGGGCGTCGAGGAGCTTGGGCGCGCCTAACCCCAGCAGGAGCAGGGGGAGCTTGGGGGTGGGGTGGACAAGCAGGGCCTGGCCGCGGTCGGGACGGAAGGTCTTGGTCCTGCGCCAGTCTGCGAGCCAGGCTCGGTCCTTGGCGCTCAGGGCGGAGAAGGTTGGCCAGGGCTGGTCGTCGAAGAGGGGCAGGGCCAGGGCGTCGGGCTTGGTTCGGCGGGCGGAGTCGAAGGTGACGCTAAGGGGCATGGTGTGGTCTCGTGAAAGAGGGGTGAGCGGGCAGGATAGCTCAGCCGGCAGGCAAGCTCCAGGGCGGGCTGATTTTGAACAATACAAGCTCAATTCCCAGCGAGGTTTGGATAATGGAAGGTTTGACACTTGGCGGGTTGGCTGTTAGTTTCGCGGGTCTAATTGAGTCCCCCCGCTGCCCGATGAATCGAAGTGCTTGCGTTGACGCTCGGAAGACCCTGGAGACCTCTCCCATGAGAGCAGGCGGAGTTGTCGTCGGCTTGATCCTGGCCCTTGCGACGGCGAATCTGGCGATCGGTCAGACGCTGCTGCCCAAGGAACTGCTCACGACCACGACGACGCTCAAGGCTGAGCAGGAAGAGACGGTCAAGCAGTTCATTCAGGAGAGGGTGGATCAATTGACCGGCGGTGACGACGCGCAGGTGCTCGATGCCCGGCGGGGGCTGTTGGGGCCGTTGGAGAAAGAGGCGTCGCAGATCTTCCGCCAGGCGTATTCGTCCTATCTGCGTGCGGCCCTGGCGCCGGCGCTCGAGAGCGACCGGCTGCTGGTGCGGCTCAACGCGATGATCCTGGCCGGTTCATTGGACGATCAGAGCGCCATCGAGCTGGTCAAGAAGGGGCTGAGCGACGCGAGCTCGGCGGTGCGCTACCGGGCGGCGGTGGCGGGTGAGCGGCTGCTGACGGGGCTGCGTTTCGACACCCGGACGGATCGGTCGGTCTTCGAGCAGGAGCTCTTGAACGCGATCGGGCAGCGGGTGCGGGTGGAGGATTCGCCCTACGTCTGGCAGCCGATGCTCAAGGTCCTCGGGCAGCTTGCACAGCCGGAGGCCAGGCAATTGCTCCTCGAGGCGCTCCGTCAACGGATCGCGGCTCACGCGGCGAACCCGCGTCTGACGCCGGACCCTGAGCGGACGGCGCTGGGGGGGCTGTACCGGCGGATCGTGCAGGAAGTGAACATGCCCGGCGGGTCGGTGGATCGGGCGACGCTGCGGGCGGTGGCGCTGATCTCTTACAAGTACTTCGCCCTGGCGGCGCAGGTGCTGGCCCGGCCGGACGGCGACGCGGCCGTGGCGGGGGAGTATCAGCGGATGCTGGTGGAGGTCGACGTGTTCCTCCGCTGGACGGTCGAGAGGCTGACGGCCACGCCGGCGCAGATCAAGCCGCTCGAGCCCCTGATCAAGGGCGGTCTGTGGGCGGAGGCGGTGCTGCAGGCTCAGCAGTGGCAGGAATTGCTGGCGGCCAGCCCGCTGGCGTTCCCGGCCCAGGACCTGGTGATGCCGATGGCGACGACCCAGCCGCAGGCGGCTGAGTGATAGGGAAGGGGATTCGGTGAGGGTGGTCTTAGGGGGTTTGCAGGGGGAGTTCGTCATCCAGATCGTCCAGAGGGGACGGCGCGCCCGAACCGCCGGTGCGGCCGGCCATGGCCTCGTCGACCTGACGCATCAGGTCCACGTAGTCCATCTGGGCCACCTGGAAGTCGCGGAGCACGGCGTTGCGGGCGACGGACTGGCGGAGCTTCTCGATCTCGTGCTTCTCGTGAACCTCGATGGGCTGGCCGTGCATCTCCTTCTGGCTGATCTTGGTGGTCAGGCGGTTGAGGTCGTTGAGCAGGCGCTGGGCGTCGACGTCCTGGCTGAGCTTTTTCAGGACGTCCTCGAAGCGTTTGGCCGAGTCGTGGGAGGCGATGAGCTTGCCCAGGTCGGTCGCGGCGGTGATGATCTCTTGCGTGCTGGCCATGTTCGGTCCTTGGGGGGCGTTTTCGTTCGTTAGGTTCGATATAGCATATGCTTTCAGATCACGTTCAGCCTCGCCCCCGGCCCCCCGGAAGTAACCCCGGAGATACCCGGCGGGGTGAGCGACAAATTTAGAAAAAGGCAAGTCTGATGGATCGTTTCTCTAAGCGGATTTTGGATCAGTTGACATTGGGGGGCCTGAGCCCCCGGAGGGTGCGGGATCTGGCGACGGCGCTGCAGGTGCCGGCCGACCAGCACGGGCAGTTCGAGCAGTCGGTGCGGCAATTGGCGGCGAGGGGGCAGGTGGTCCTGAGCGGCCAGGACACGATCGCCGTGCCGCCACCGGGGCCGGAGATGACCGGGACGTTCCGGCTCAATCCCCGGAAGTTCGGGTTCCTCACGCCCGACACGCCGACGGCCCACGGGGACCTGTTCGTGCCCGAGGGGGCGACGGGCGGGGCGCTGACCGGGGATCGCGTTCGGGCGAAGGTGATCCACCAGCCCGGCCGGGCGGCGGCGGATCGGTCGCCCTACGTCGGGCAGATCATCGAGATCCTCCAGCGGGCGGACCGGCGGTATGTCGGCAACATCGAGCAGCGCAAGGGGCAGTGGGTGGTGATGGTGGACGGGAAGTTCTTCCCCGACCCGGTGATCATCCGGGACCCGCACGCCAAGAACGCCAAGGCGGGGGACAAGGTGGTCGTCGAGCTGATCGATTACCCGGAGGAGGACAAGCTGGCCGAGGGGGTGATCACGGAGGTGCTCGGGGAAGGCGGCGAGCCGGACGTGGAGACGGCGGGGGTGATCCGTGCCTATGGGCTGTCGGAGGAGTTTCCGGCCAAGGTGATGCAGGAGGCACGGGACGCCTCGCGGCTGATCGACACGCACGCGGTTCCGAGTGATCGGCTGGACCTGACCTCGACGTTCATCCTGACGATCGACCCGCCGGACGCGAAGGACTTCGACGACGCGATCTCGATCCGTCGGCTGGACGAGAACCAGCGGCCGGTGCGGGCGGGGGCGGGTGATGATGAGCTTCCGGGGTCGGGGGCGGGGGAGGGCGGGGGGTATGAGCTGGGGGTGCACATCGCGGACGTGGCGCACTTTGTCCGGCCGGGGTCGGCGATGGACAAGGAAGCGTTCACACGGGGCAACAGCGCGTACCTGCCCCGGAAGGTGATCCCGATGCTGCCCGAGGTGCTGTCGAACGGGGTGTGCTCGCTGCAGGAGGGGGTGATCCGGTACTGCATCTCGTGTTTTATTCGCTATGACGACCGTGGGCGGGTGATCGCGCGGCGGTTCGCGCGGACGGCGATCAAATCGGCCAAGCGACTGACGTACCTCGAGGCCCAGGCGCTGATCGAGGGGGACATCCGCGAGGCGACCAAGCACGCCAAGACCGAGCCCAAATACCCGTCGCCGCTGATCCCGGCGCTGCGGATGATGGACGAACTGGCGAGGAAGATCCGCCAGCGCCGGCTCGAGGCGGGGATGATCGTGCTGGGGCTGCCGGAGGTGGAGCTGGTGTTCGACGAGTCGGGGCGTGTGATCGACGCGCAGCCGGAGGACACTTCGTTCACGCACACGCTGATCGAGATGTTCATGGTCGAGGCGAACGAGGCGTTGGCGGAGTTGTTCGAGGGGCTGGACGTGCCGCTGGTGCGGCGCATCCATCCGGACCCGCCGTCGGACCACATGGGGGAGTTGCGGCAGTTCGCGCGGGTGGCGGGGTTCAACATCCCGCTCAAGCCCACACGGCAGGAGCTTCAGCACCTGCTCGACGCGGTGCGTGGCAAGCCCTCGCAGCAGGCGGTGCACCTGGCGGTGTTGCAGACCTTGGCCAGGGCGGAGTATTCGCCGCTGCTCATCGGGCATTTCGCGCTGGCCAGCGAGCACTACGCGCATTTCACGAGTCCGATCCGGCGGTACCCGGACCTGATCGCGCATCGGCAGGTGGCGGCTTACTGCGAATTATTCCCCGAGCACCGGCAGAAGTGGCTGCCGGGGGGGGAGAAGAACAAGCAGTTGGCGCAGAAACTGCGGGACGACCCGCGATGCCCGGACCTGGAGGTGCTTGTTGAGGCGGGCAGGCACTGCTCGGCCACGGAGCGGAACGCCGACGCGGCGGAGAAGGACCTGCGGTCGTACCTGGTGCTCGAGCTGCTGCTGAGCCACCTCGGGGACGACTTCGACGGGACGGTGACGGGCGTGACGGGGGGCGGGCTGTTCGTGCAGATCGACAAGTACCTCGTCGACGGGTTCATCCGTCTCGACGACCTGGCTCGATCGTACGGCGGGCAGCGCTGGACGCTCAACCGCAAGACGGGGGCGCTGGTGGCCACGGGGTCGGGCAAGACAATCTCGATCGGCGACCGGTTCGTGGTGCGGGTGGCGCGGGTGCTGCCGCAGCAGAGGCAGTTGGATTTGGCGATCGTGCAGCCGATCTCGGCCCACCCGGGCGGGAACGGGGCGGCGGGCGGCGAGGCGAAGCCGAAGAAGCCCAGGCCGACCAAGCGGCGTCAGCCCGAGGGGGCGCGCAAGGCGCAGGCCAAGACGGCGAAGATCAAGCAGCAGAAAAGCGGGAAGAAGCCGCGTCGACGGCGCTAGGGCGGGTGAGTTAGGATGCTTCGATGCTGACGCTGGCGGTCTATCTGCACAACATCGACCGATTCGCCATCCGGATCTGGCCGGATGGGCCGGCGTTCGCGCAGGGGATTCGGTGGTACGGGCTGGCGTACCTGGCGGGGTTCGTGGTCGGGTACCTCTTGATGCGGCGGATCGTGCGGATCGGGCACAGCTCGTTGAACATGGCACAGCTCTGGGACTTCGCGCTGGCGCTGGCGCTGGGGGCGGTGATCGGTGGGCGATTGGGGTACGTGATCTTCTATGAACCGTCGCTCTTGTGGGACCCGCCGATCGTGGGGGTGCTGCAGGTGTGGCGGGGCGGGATGGCCAGTCACGGGGGATTGATCGGGATCATCGCGGCCAGTGCATGGTTCGCGCGGCGGCGGAAGGTGAGCTTCCTGCATTTGCTGGACATGACGGCGTGGGCGACGCCGATGGGGCTGTTCTTCGGGAGGCTGGCGAACTTCGTCAACGGGGAATTGTGGGGACGGGTGGCGGGGGGAGGTGTTTGGTGGGCGGTGCAGTTCCCGCAGGAATTGGCGACGTGGGGGAATCAGCGGCTGATCAATCTGGCCGAGAGGATGCCGGCGGGTCTGGACGGGATGTTTCTACGCGACCCGGAGGGGTTCGCGTTGCGACAGGTTCTCGAGGGCAACGCCGACGTGATCGCAGTGCTACGCGAGGCGTTGCCGGCGAGGCATCCGTCGCAGCTGTATGAGGCGGTGCTGGAGGGGCTGGTGGTTTTCGGGGTGTTGGGGTTGACGTGGCTGCGGCCGCGCCGGGCGGGGGTGCTGGCGGGGGTGGGGATCGTGGCCTATGCCGTGGTGCGAATTCTCGGGGAATTCTTCCGGGAGCCGGACGCGCAGATCGCTCACCTGGAGGCGGCGCATTGGGGGGTGACGCGGGGGCAGTTGCTGAGCGCGGTGATGATGGCGGCGGGGGTGGCGCTCTTGATCACGGCGTGGCGGCGTGGCGGCGCGGCGCTGGGGGGGTGGCGGCGGGATCGTGTTTCCGCGGCGTGATGAGGGGAATTCCCGGCGATTGTGATCCGTGAGCGAGGTCATGAAGGCACCCCTGAGCCGTGCAACGTATGCGATCATCTGCGGGTGCTTTCTGCTGTCCGGTGCGGCGGGGTTGATCTATCAGGTGGCGTGGGGGAAATCACTGGGGCTGATCTTCGGGAACACGGTCTACGCCACGGCGACGGTGCTGGCGGTGTTCATGGGCGGCTTGGGCGTGGGCAGCGCGTGGCTGGGGCGATGGTCGGAGTCGCGGACCCACGCGGTGGCGGTGTACGGCTGGGTGGAGCTGGCGGTGGCGGCGTGCGGGGCGCTGTCGCTGATGGGGCTGGGATGGGTGCAGGAATTGTATGTGGCGGCGTATCCCTGGCTCGGTGGGTCCACGGCGTCGCTGGTGGGGCTGCGGTTCGTGGGGGCGGCGATCGTGCTGCTGGGGCCGACGTTCCTGATGGGCGGGACGCTGCCGATCCTGGTCAAAGGGGTGACGCGCGGGTGGGAAGAGCTTGGTGAACGCGTGGGGCGGCTGTACTGGGTCAACACGCTCGGGGCGGTGGCGGGGACGTTCGGGGCGGGTTTCTGGCTGATCCCGGCGTGGGGGCTGCGGCACTCGGTGGCAACGGCGGTGGCGATGAACGTGCTGGCGGGGGGGATGGCGCTGGTCGTGTCGCGGAGGGTGAGGCCCGCTCAACCGCTGTCGTCTGCCGGGCCGGTGGAGGCGGGGACGAATCCGAGGGGCGATGCGTTCATGCTGGCGGCGTTCGCGGTGGTGGGGGCGACGGCGTTTGTCTACGAGGTGGGTTGGACGCGCCTGCTGGCGACGACGATCCTGAGCTCGACGTACGCGTTCACGATGATGCTCGGGACGTTCCTGGTCGGGATCATGCTCGGGAGCATGCTGTTCGAGGCGTGGTCGCGTCGCGGGGGCAGAGCGACGCTGGGGACGTTCGCGCTGACGCAGACGGCCACGGCGGTGACGGTCGGGGTTTTCCTGGCGACGTTCGGGCGGATGCCCGAGCTGGCGGAGTGGTTCCTCAAGGCAGACTCGGGTTACAGGGACTTATTGCGGTTTCAGTTGGCGGTGTGTTCGCTGACGATGCTGCCGACGGCGGTGGTGTTCGGGTTCAACTTTCCGGTGGTGACGGCGCTGATCGCGGGTGACCGGGGGACGGCTGGGCGCGGGGCGGCGGTGGGACGGGCGTACGCGGCGAACACGCTCGGGGCGATCGTCGGGGCGGTGCTGGCGGGATTCTGGCTGGTGCCGGCGGTGGGCAGCTATCGGCTGATCGGGTTGGCGGCGGGGGTGAATCTGGCGTTGGGGGCGGTGCTGGTCTGGCGGTGGGGCGGGCGGAGCGTGACGGCGATCGCGGGGCAGGTGTGTCTGATGGGGCTGCTGGTCTGGATGTCGATCGCACAGCCCTTTTTCGACCGGGCGATGGCGACCTTCAACGCGGTGCTCTATAGGGGGGCGGTCCATCCGGGGCTGACGCTGGCCGAGCGGGCGGGGCTGGACGATGTGGTGTTCGTGGAGGATGGGCTGAGCGCGACGATCTCGGTCTGCCGACGAGAGGACTACCTGGCGATCCGCACGAACGGCAAGACCGATGCGTCGAACCATGACATGCTGACGCAGGGGATCAGCGGGCACCTGGGGGTTGGGCTGCATCCCTCGCCGGAGAGGGTGCTGGTGATCGGGTTCGGCAGCGGGATGACGGTGGCGACGGTGGCGGCGTACCCTGACGTGAAGTCGATCACGACGGTGGAGATCGAGCCGGCGGTGATGCGGGCGGCGCCGCTGCTCGAGCCGCTCAACCGCGGGGTGCAGCGGGACCCGAGGGTGAGGGTGGTGGTGGATGACGCGAGGAGCTTCATGCTCACGACGCCGCGGCGGTACGACGTGATCATCTCCGAGCCCTCGAACCCGTGGATCGCGGGGGTTTCCTCGCTGTTCACGGAGGAGTATTACCGGGCGGCGCGGGGCCGGCTGGCGGCGGGGGGCGTGCTGGTGCAGTGGCTGCACGCGTATATGCTGTTTCCCGAGGATTTTCGGATGGTGCTCGGGGCGATCGCGGAGCAGTTCCCGCGGGTGACGCTGTGGCGGGGGAATTCGGGGGATTATCTGATCGTGGCGCAGATGGAGGATCGGCCGCTGGCCTTCGACCGTTTCTGGCGGATGTGGGACGTGGGGGCGGTGCGGTGGGACTTGGCGCGGATGGGGCTGAGCGAGCCGGAGTCGTTGCTGGCGTTCTTCGAGCTCGACGACGCGGATGTGCGGCGGATGATCGGCTCGCCGGATCGGAACACGGACGATCACACGCTCCTGGAGTACCGGGCGCCGCTGGCGATGATGTCGACGGGGGTGACGGCCCGGACGAGCGAGATGATCCGGACGCACCGGACGGTGGAATGGCCGCGGGAGATCGGGCCGGAGCGGCGGGAGATGGCGCCGTTCTGGGCGGCGAAGACGATGGTGGACCTCGGTCAGGTCCGTGACGCGACGCGGTTCATGCAGATGCTCGCCGGCTCGCCGGCGTCGGCGGACCTGGAGGTGCTGCGGGGGCGATTCGAGTGTCTGACGGCCGGTTGGGACGCGGCGGCGGCGCATTTTGAGCGGGCGTTGCGGATGGACCCGGACCATCAGCCCGCGCTGCTGGGGGCAGGCCGCACCGCTGAGCAGCGGGGCGATACATCGACGGCGCGGCGGATGTATGAGCGGGTGCTGACGCTCAATCCCGGCAGCATCGAGGCGATGGAGGACCTGTCGCGGCTGATGCGTCTGCAGGGAGAGTACGCCCAGGCGATGGCGATGCGTCGTCGCGTGGCCGAGGCGCGGGGCGGGGCGAACCTGGAGGACCTGACCGAGCTGGCTGAGACATCATGGATGGCCGGGGACACGACGTCCGAGCAGGTGTATCTGCGGGAGATGCTTGAGCGTGAGCCGTACAGCCGGTTGGCGCACCTTCGGCTGGCCGACGTGCTGATGGGGCAGGGCGACTGGGAGGGGGCGAGGGGGAAGCTGGAGTTTCTCGTACGGTTCCACCCCGGGGCTGAGCCGGGGATGTATCGGAAGCTGGCGGAGGTTTACGTGCGGCTGGGCCGACCATCGGACGCCGCGGCGGCGATGGCCAAGGGTCGGAGGCTGTTCCCGGGAAGCCCGGCGCTCAAGGGCGAAGGATTGTGAGGTGACGAAAGGATGGCTGACAAGAAAGGCCCACGTTCCGGGAACGTGGGCCTTGATGGTTGCGCGGATGGTGCGAGGGCGGGGGATCAGGCCTTGGCCTCGACGCCGGGGAGCATCGAGCCGTGCTCGATGAGGTTGCGGTGGAGTTCGAAGCAGCGGCCTAGGTCGTGGCGGATGTGGCCCATGGGGGCGGTGTCGATGTAGTTGTGCAGGTAGTCGCGGTACATGGGGTGGGCGCACTTGTCGATGATGGTGTTGGCGCGTTCGATGGGGCCGAGGCCGCGGAGGTCGGCCAGGCCCTGCTCGGTGACGACGACCTGGACGGAGTGCTCGTTGTGGTCGATGTGGCTGCACATGGGGACGACGGCGGAGATCTTGCCGGCCTTGGCGACGCTGGGGGCGACGAGGATCGAGAGGTAGGCGTTGCGGACGAAGTCGCCCGAGCCGCCGACGCCGTTCATCAGCGAGGTGCCGCAGACGTGTGAGGAGTTGACGCAGCCGTAGATGTCCATCTCCAGAGCGGTGTTGATGGCGATGACGCCGAGGCGGCGGACGACGCCGGGGTTGTTCGAGAGCTCCTGGGGTCGGAGGATGATCTTGGGGGCGAAGAAGTTCATGTCGGCATAGATGCGCTGGAGCTGGGGCTCGCTGAGAGTGAGGCTGGTGGCTGAGGCGCCGAGCAGGCGTCCCTTGACCATCAGGTCGACCAGGGCGTCCTGGTAGACCTCGGAGTACATGTAGAAGGGGGGGATGTCGGCGCACTCGCCCAGGCCGTGCATGACGGCGTTGGCGACGTTGCCGACGCCGG
>JADZCW010000155.1 GCA_020851395.1 Phycisphaeraceae bacterium | reverse complement strand
AGGAAGTTGACTCCCTTGACCACGCGGCCGGCCATCACGTCCAGGCACGGAATGATGCGGTGTGTCAGCACCCTATCATCATAACAACACGGCCCGTGCCGCCGGGGCGACGCGGGCCGGATCAGGTCATGCTGTCTGTCCGTAACAGATCGCCAATCCCGGGCCGTCCGCTCGGCCTGGCCCGAAACCTGTGCCCTGTTCTGTCGTTCTCGATCTATGCTCACCGCCGGAGTCGGCGGGGGAGACTTCAAAATCCGGGCGAAGGTGGCGGTAAACGATCTTTAGTTTAAGACGTCGCGTCGAAACGTAACGCCCAAGGGTGATGAGTTGCTCTCGTACCGCCGCCGGAGACGCCCGGCACATCGAAAGATGTACTCTATGGGATCGGCCGGGGCCAGTCGGTTTCTTTGGATTTTTTTTGCCGTTTTACGCGGGAAATCAGGCCGAAAAGTTATCCGGACCTCACGCCCGTCACACCCGTTACGACAGCGTCTTAGGGCCCGTCACGCCGGCTCGCCCGGCTCGACGACCACGCGGTTGCCCTCGACCTCGGTGATGACCACGGACTGCCCCGGCCGCACCCACTGCCCGGGCGTGACGACGTCGATGAGCCGCTCTCCGAAGCGCGCCTGTCCCGCCGGCCGCAGCGGCGAGACCGCCACGCCGCGCTCGCCGACCCGCAGCGCCCCTAGGCCGACGACGTCGCCCCCGCTGGTTCGCGCCAGGGCCGCGCCGTCGAGCACCGCCGCGTCGGCCTGCGCCGCCGTGGGGCTGGTCAGGATCAGGCGGTTGAGCCCCGGGACGCGGCGCAAGTTCTTCGTCAGGAAGAACGCGCCGATCACGCTGGCGATGATCCCCGTCAGCGTCCACAGTGCCGAGACCTCGAGCTGATCCAACGCCGCCGGGTCAGGCAACGGCAGCGGCCCGCCGCCGCTCGACGGCACCACCGCCAGCGCCATCCCCATGATGATCATCAGGATCCCGCTCACGCCCAGCACGCCGAAGCCCGGCGTGACGAAGATCTCGATCATCAGCAGGATGAACCCCACCAGCACCAGCAGCAGGTGCCAGATCTCCGCCAGCCCGACCAGGAACGGCGCGACGACCAGCGCCGCCAGCGCCAGCGCCGCCACCAGCCCGGGCAATCCCAACCCCGGCGTCTGGAACTCGACGTAGGCCCCCAGGAGCAACGCGACGATCAGGATGGCCCGCACCGCCGGCGAGGTCAGCCACCCCGCCATGCCCTCGGACCACGTCGGCTCGACGTCAAAGACCATCGCGGCGCCGAGGAACTGCTTGAGGTCAGCCTCCGTGCGGATCTTGGCCGAACGTGCCAGGCCCACCTCCACCGCCTCGCTCTGCGTCAGCGTCAAGAGCGTGTTGCCGTCGTGCACCTTGCGGACCAGGTCCCACTGCCCGCGGTCAGCCTCGGTGGCCACGTCCAGGTGGGCCGCGCCCGGATCGGCTTGGGTCGAGCCGGTCGGTCCGCCCAGCCCCAGCCACCCCTTGCCGTCCGTGCCCGATGCGGCCACCTTGGGGCTCAGGCCCTGCACCATCACCCGGTAGTCGACCTGGTTGACCAGCCGGACCTGCTCGGTCTCTTTGTTGCAAACCTCGAAAACCTCCACGCCCAGCACGCACATCGCGTGGAACAGCGCGAAGTCGTAGTGATTCTGGTCAGCCGAGTCGCGGAATTCCGCCAGCAGGGGGGACAGCGCCTTGGCCCGTTCGGTGGGCTCGAGGTTCTGCCCCGGCACGATCGGGGCGCAGTCGCCCGTGGCCGACGAGGGCGCCATCACGATCGCGTCGGCCGAGGAGGCGATCAGCACACCGGCCGAGTAGGCGTCGTCGTTGACCCAGGCAATCGTTGGTATTTGCAGCGACTTGATGTACTTGGCGATCTGCAGGGCGCTCGTCAGCACCCCGCCGGGCGTGTCGAGCTCGATGACGATGACCGTCGCCCCCTGGGACAGCGCGCGGTCCACGCGCCGCTCGAGGCTCGTGAGCGTGAAGTCATAGATCATCCCCTCGATCTTGATCACCGCGACCTTGGCCCCGCTGGGGAAGTCCGCACCGAGCGAACGCCGTGACGTCGTCATGGACGAGGGCTGTGTCTGCGCCGGCAGGGCCGCCGGCTGCGTCTCCTGCCCACGCGATAAGGGCCACGGGCTGATCGTCAGCACGAGCAGGGCCAGCAGACACGTCCTGAGTGTGGAGCATCTCATCGCCGTTGTTCCCTGGGGTTCACGGTTGCGCCGCAGCGGGAGCATGCATCAGATCAAAGGCCGCCAGGAACAGCGCCTGCCCGTCGGGCGTCAGCAGGAACTTCGCCTGGCGCAACTGAAGTTCGACACGCTGGGCGTGCGCGATGCGCTCGAGCAGGTCGGGTTCAATCGTCACCCGAACCACCTCGTCGTACAGCGGCCGAGCGTCACGCGGGCCGCCGCCGCCTCTCCGCTCGGACTGGTAATCAGCCACCGGCAGGATCACCTCCTGCCCGTCGATCGTCAGCGTCAGGCTCGGCATCCCCTGGTAGAGCCCGGTCGAGAAGCTGTTGCTGATGACCATCGTCGCCGGCCCACGCGCGGCCCCGCTCTTGGCGTCGGGAAAGATCAGCCGGACCCAGTGCTTGGCCCGCACGCCCTTGTCGCGATCGAGCGTGACGAACGCGGTGGCGAGCTTGCCCTGCCCCACGGCGACGGGCGCGGCGGGCGTACGCCCCTGCTCGGACGACGGTGCGAGGGGCTGAATCCGCTGCTTCTGGGCCTCGACGCGGTCGGTGGGCGTCTGCGCGCCGGCCACCACGCGCAGCTGCTGATTCTCCGCGCGGAGCTTGGCCACCTCGGCCTCGAGCTCAGCCACCCGGGCCCGCAGCCGCGCGTTCTCCGCCGCCAATTCACCCTGCTTGCCCGACGCCGCCTGCTCAGCCCGGGCCGCGCCGACGCCCAGCAGCAGAACCAGCATCACCAGCACCCTCGTCCCATGTCGCTGCGTCATGATCGAATCCTTGTCTGTCTTGAGTGAGAAAACTCAGATGGGCCGCACGTGACACCCACGGCCTATTCATCTTATCCCATCGTCCCCACTTGCACCCACACCCGATGGCGTTTGCACGCCGCCACCCCCGGCGGTATCACGGATGGACCCCTGATCCGCAACTTTTTTTCACGAGGCCCCGCCATGCCCATCCGCGTCACCGTCTGGAACGAGGCCCAGCACGAAAAAACCAACGCCGAGGTGCAGAAGATCTACCCCAAGGGCATCCACGCCGTCATCGCCGACGGCTTGCGCGAGAAGCTCGGCAGCGACGTGCTCGTCCGCACCGCCACGCTCGACGAGCCCGAGCACGGCCTGACCGAACAGGTCCTGGCCGAGACCGACGTCCTGACCTGGTGGGGCCACATGGCCCATCACAAGGTCGAGGACAAGATCGCCGACCGCGTGCACAAACGCGTCCTCGAGGGCATGGGCCTGATCGTCCTGCACTCGGGCCACTACGCCAAGCCGTTCAAGAAGCTCATGGGCACCGGCTGCGGCCTGAAGTGGCGCGAGGCGGCCGAGATGGAGCGCCTCTGGGTCGTGAACCCCGGCCACCCGATCGTCGAGGGCCTGGGCGAATACTTCGAGATCGACCACGTCGAGATGTACGGCGAGTTCTTCGACGTCCCCCAGCCCGACGAGTTGGTCCTGATCTCCTGGTTCGAGGGCGGCGAGGTCTTCCGCTCCGGCTGCTGCTGGAACCGCGGCAAGGGCAAGGTGTTCTACTTCCGCCCCGGCCACGAGACCTTCCCCATCTACTATCACCCGCAGGTCCGCCAGGTGATTGCCAACGCGGTGAAGTACGTCGCCCCGCGTCCCGGCAGTCCCTACTCGATCGGCTCGCCGAACATCAAGACGCCGCTCAACCCCATCCGGGCCCAGCACGAGGTGGATGAGTCGATCCACAAGCACTGATCGATCACCCCTGAACCCCGCATTGCTCCCAAAACCAGGTCTTGTGCCTGTTTTTTCCATTTGGCAAATACCTGAGGGCTCCGATGACGATAGGTCTGTGGTAGTATGTTTTTAGCAAAGGCTGTGACGCGGAAGAGTAAGCATCCAGGTCAGCCATAGAGAGCTGGGGACGGTGGAAGCCCGGCGCCGGACGGATGCCCAAAGACCCCGCTGAGCTGCGCACCGAAAGGGTCAGCCCGTGTGCCGACCCGCGTAGGCTGCGACGGAAGCCCCACCGTGACCCGGGGAAGCCACCGACGTGGCGCAAAGAGCGGCCGGAACTGTGTAAACAGTGAGCCGGCAAAGAGGGTGGTACCGCGGGACGTCAACGACCTCCCGTCCCTCGTGGACGAGGGGTCGTTGTGTTTCCATCGCGGCTTGGCCGCGGGAGGTGCCACATGCGGCGCGTGTTGTCGTCGGAACTGT
>JADZCW010000154.1 GCA_020851395.1 Phycisphaeraceae bacterium | reverse complement strand
GAGAATGGCCCGCCGCGTCGGCCGCGTGCCCGAGTGGACCAAGGGGACGGATTGCAAATCCGTTTGTCGTGGGTTCGAATCCCACCGCGGCCTCTTTGAGACGATCGAGGCGGGTTCTTCCGCGTCCGTCGCGTGAAAAACCTCCCCAGGGCTCGTGCCGGGCCAGGCCCTCGATCCCCGCCGCCCTCCGGCACGAGCCCCGCCCGCCGCGATGATCCCACCCCAGCCGCCCCCACCGCCCCCACGTCGACCCCAGCTCGGCTTTCTGGTCGTGCCCCCCTACCGCGTCCAGGGTCTGTCCATCGCCGGGGAGGAGACCGTCGTCCAGGTCCCCGAGATGGACCTGTGCTTCGACATCGGCCGCTGCCCCCGCTCGGCCCTGTCGAGCAAGTTCGTGGCCCTGACCCACGGGCACATGGACCACGCCGCCTCGTTCGCCTACTACTTCTCCCAGCGCCAGTTCCAGGGCATGGGCGTCGGCACGCTCGTCTGCCCCCAAGCCCTGGTCCAGCCCGTTCACAACGTGATGCGAGGCTGGATCGACCTCGAGGCCCAGCGCACCCCCTATGAAGTCCTGGGCATGGGGCCGGACGACGAGATCGAGATCAAGAACAATCTCGTGCTCCGCGCCTTCGCCACTCTGCACACCGTGCCGTCGATCGGCTACGTCGTCCTGGAAAGGCGGAGCAAGCTCCGGCCCGAGTTCGTCGGCCTGCCGCAGGAGAAGCTCGTCGAGCTCAAGCAGCAGGGTCAGTCGATCACGCAGACCATCGACGTCCCGCAGATCTGCTACACCGGCGACACGATGTGGGGCCCCTTCTTCGACCGGCCCGACGTCAGGCAGGCGAAGATCCTGATCACCGAATGCACCTTCATCGAGCCCGGCCACCGCTCCCGCGCGGCCGTGGGCAAGCACCTGCACCTCGACGACATCGTCGAGCTGGTCAAGATCAGCCAGGCCGAGACGATCGTGCTGACGCACCTGTCCCGGCGCACGCACATCGGCCAGGCCCAGAAGTGGCTCGACGAGGCCATCCCCTCCGAGCATCGTCACCGCGTGGTGCTGCTGATGGACCACCGCGCCAACAAGGCCCGCTACGATCAACAGACCGCCGAGGCCAGCGCTCCTCCGCCCCCGGAAGAATGATCCGGGGGAATCGTCCCGCACGAATGACCGGGATCCCCCCGATGGACCGACCGATCCCCACGATCCACGTGGCCGCGGACCCGCCGACCGAAGCTCTGATCGCGCGGGCGCGGGGGCTGTCCGATCGGCTGGGACTTGCGGGGGTGGACGATGTCTCGGCGATTCCCGACGACCTGGCACACTACCTGCTGGCGGTGACCGAGCGGGGGCTGGAGCTGCGCCAACCGGCGGCGAAGGGGACGCGGCCGCTGCGGATCGACTGGCGGCGGGACATCGACACGCACTCCCCGGCCGGGCGGTCCAACCGTCAACCCCTGGCCAGGGCCGTAGGACTAAGCAAGCGGGGCGATCCGTGCCCGCGCGTGCTGGACCTGACGGCCGGCCTGGGCGAGGACGCCTATGTCCTGGCCTGTCTGGGGGCGACGGTCACCGCGGTCGAGCGGAATCCGGTCGTGGCCGCCCTGCTCGAGGACGCACACGAACGATTGCGCCTGGCCGATCCCGACGCGGCGGGGCGGCTGCGTCTGTGCCAGGCCGACAGCGCGACGGTGGTGCGAGACCTCTCGTCGGTCGGTGGGCCGTTCGACGTGGTCTATCTCGACCCGATGTTCCCCGTCGAAGCCCGCCACGGAGCCGAACGCCGGCCGCTGCAGGTGCTGCGATCACTGGTCGGCGACGATCCGGACGCCGCGGCCCTGCTGGCACCGGCCCGGCGGATCGCGCTGCGACGCGTGGTGGTCAAACGTCCGCACAAGGCCCCACCCCTGGCCGATGCACCACCCTCGCACACGATCGACGGCAAGGCATTACGGTGGGATGTCTACATGATCCACACACCCCCTGCGCGGACGTGACGAAACGTTCGTTTTTCTCGCCGGATGCGAACGTCGATGCCGATGGCCGGCGTCAAGCCACATTGATGAAGATCGCGGCGGACGAGACGCCAGACGGCCGAATCGCCCAATTGAGCTGTTTTCACCAATCAACCTTCATGGTCAATATGAATGCGTAGGTAATTCACTTGATAAATCTAGGGGTGATTATGCGATTATTAGGACATCGGCTTTCGTTCTGTAAGTGCCAACCGCGCGTGGCTCGGTGCTGCTGCAACTGAGCGTTTGATGTGGTCGTGTCGCCGAACCTAAGGGGCGATAGGGTCAGGCATGCCCAACCACCGCCTGCCAGCCGCCTAGACTACATCGGCCGGGGCCTGATCCGTCCCCGGCAAGCGTTGCCTTGATCTGAGCAGCCCCGGAATGCTGCTCCATGGTCATTTGTGTTCATGAAGATCGCCGGGCCAACCTGACGGGATTCAAGCTCACCATCCTGAGCCTGATCCGCCACAGCCCGGGCCTGCCGATCCTCGCCAGTTGCCCAGGGGCCGACGAGAGCACGCGAGACTGGCTCACACGCCTACCGCGCGTCCAGCTCATTGCCGAGCCCGGGCTCAGCGGCAAGGGCTGGAGCATCAAGCCCGATCTCCTGCTGCACTGTCTTGATCGCGGACACCAGGACGTGACGTGGATCGACGCGGACATCCTCGCCACGCGCGACATCCGGCCGCTGCTGGCAACGCTCGACGACCGGACGATGCTTGTCAGCGAGGAGGTCTACTTCGGCCAGCGTCAGGGCGGCGTCCATCGCACGCTGGCCTGGGGCCTACGGCCCGGCCGGGCGTTACGGACCACGCTCAACACCGGCCTGCTGCGCGTCACGCCCGAGCACGTCCCTCTGCTTGGAACCTGGCGAGGGATGATGCAGGACCCGGCGTACCTGCAGGCCCAACGCTCCCCGCATCACACCCGCCCGTTGCACCTTCTAAGCGATCAGGAGGTGCTCACCGCCCTGCTGGGCTCGACCCTCGCGGACGACATCCCGCTGCACATCCTCCGCCGCGGACGCGACGTGGCGCAGTGCTTCGGCCCGGCGGGGTACACGCCGACCGAGCGACTGGCCGGCCTGCGGCACGGCCTGCCGACCTTCATCCATGCCATGGGACGCAAGCCCTGGGACCGGCACGCCCCGCCGCACGATGCGCGATCGCCCCGCCGGCTGCTGGCGCGACTGCGGCGCAGGTACGAGCATCTGCACGCGGAGCTGTCGCCCTACACCTGCGAGGCCAGGCGGTATCGAGACGACCTGTCACCTCAGGAAGCAGCCTGGCTGACCCCCGCGAGCATGATCGGCCGGGTGATGACCGCGACGGCCGCGGGCCACCCGACGATGACGGAGTTTCCCCTCGCCGAGTTCGATGCCGTCATCCGTCATGCCCGCCGGGCGCTGGGCATCGGACGGTACAGACAGACCCACAGCCCGGACGTTCAACTCCGCACGGCCGCGGAGAGCTCGTCGGTAGAACGCCAACCGGCGCCGATGATGCCTGCTCGGGAAAGCGGGTGACGGGATTCGAACCCGCGACATTCAGCTTGGAAGGCTGACACTCTACCAACTGAGTTACACCCGCGATTCGAGGGTCATTCTAGCGTCTCGGCGGGGTTTTTCTCGGGACGACGCCGCCGCGTCGACGTGCGCCCGTCGCCTGATGGGATCGGCGATGGACGCTAAAATCAATGGTTCACCGCCATCCGGCCTGCGGATCATCCCCCAGGCATGTCCCTTAGCCCCGGAGCCCCTCATGGCCGGCCACAGCCCCTGGAAGAACATCCGTCACAAGAAGGCCGCGATCGACGCCAAGCGCGGCAAGATCTGGAGCAAGTGCGCCCGGGCCATCATCGTCGCGGCCAAGGCCGGCGGGGGTGACATCGACACGAATCTCTCGCTCCGCTACGCCATCGACGACGCCAAGAGCCAGAACATGCCCAAGGACACGATCGAGAAGGCGATCAAGAAGGGCACCGGCGAGCTGGGAACGGAGAACTACGAGTCGGCCCTCTACGAGGGCTACGGTCCCGGCGGCGTGGCGATGCTGCTGGAGATCCTGACCAACAACCGCAACCGCACGGCCGGTGAGCTGCGGCTGATCTTCGAGCGGGCCGGGGGGAACCTCGGGGCCTCGGGCTGCGTAGCGTACATGTTCGCGACCAAGGGGATGCTCACCATTCCTAAGAGCGCCGCGAGCGAGGAACAGCTCATGGAGCTGGCCCTGGAGGCCGGGGCCGAGGACGTGCAGGACGCCGGCGAGGCGTGGCAGGTGGTCTGCGAACCGACGGCCTTCGTGCCCGTCCGCCAGGCCATTGAAAAGGCGGGCATCACTCCTGAGTCGGCCGGGTTGACCCAGGTGCCGAACATGACCGTCACCTGCACTGGCGACGCGGCCCGCAAGGTGCTGAACCTGATCGACAGCCTCGAGGACCACGACGACGTGCAAAAGGTCCACGCCAACCTGGACATCCCCGAGGCCGACCTGGCTGAGCTGCAGGGGTGATGACTGCACCTCCCGCTCACCTGATCCCCTGCTCAACTACTCACGATCCACCGCCCATGACCCGTTACACCGTCCATTTCCAGGGTCGCGTCCAGGGTGTGGGCTTCCGCTACACAGCCGTCCAGGTCGCTCGCGGGTTCCCCGTGGCGGGCTACGTGCGGAACCTCCCCGACGGCCGGGTTCAGCTCGTGGCCGAGGGCGACCCGGCGGATTTGAAGGACTTTCTCCAGACTCTCGAGCAGGCGATGGCCGGCTACATCACCTCCCAGACCCTCGACCAGTCGCCGGCCAACGGCGAATTCGGCCAGCCCGCCCCGGGAGGACTGACTGTCCGACACTAACCCCCCTGTTCAGCCTGGTGCCCGCGTCTGGGCTGTTTTGATCTCCCCCTCTTGCCACAAGTTATCCGGACGGGTAGGCTTATTCCGTGCCCGCAAGTTCCTGGCGTCCACCGGTCGCGACCGGCGGGAGTTGTAGATCTTTTTGGAGGACTCGACCATCGGCAGAGGACGTTTCCAACCCATCAAGCGTGAGACCGGCAAACGGCTCCGCATCAACCACCAGATCAACATCTCCCCCGTCCGGCTCGTTGACGACAACGATGAGCAGGTCGGCATTATTGACGTCCATGAGGCCATCAAACGGGCCAAGGAGGCTGGGCAGGACCTCGTCGAAGTCGCCCCCCAGGCCCGCCCGCCCGTCTGCCGGATCATGGATTACGGCAAGTGGAAGTATCAACAGAAAAAGAAGGAACAGAAGGCCCGCAGCCACAGCAAGCAGAGCGAGCTCAAAGAGGTTCGCGTCCGACCCAAGATCGATGACCACGATTTGGACATCAAGGTCGAGAAGGCCCGCGAGTTCCTCGGCGAGGGCGACAAGGTCCAGTTCACCATGCTCTTCAAGGGCCGGGAGATGGCCCACCGCGAGATCGGCCTGCAACTGATGCGCGAGATCCGCGACGGCCTGGCGGACGTCTCCAAGATAGACTCCGAGCCCCGCATGATGGGCAAGCGGATGACCATGGTCCTGTCCCCCGAACGCAAGTCCAAGCCCGCCGCCCCCAAACCCGCCCCCGGTACCCCCGGAACTGCCCCCGCAAACGCTCCAGTCAGCGCCACCGCAGCAGCTCCCGGAGCCGCCCCGGCTGCGGCCCCAACTACGGCCCCGACGGCCTGAACGGCCCACTGATCTCCCAAATACCCCAAGCCCAGGCAACCCCGCCTGGGTTTCTTTTTTTATGACTCCGAGGCCATCCCCAGTCATCCCTGACGTGATAACTTACCCCCACCGATGCCCCCCAAACCCCCGACTACTTTTGACTTCCGCCCCGGCCGCAAGGTCGGCTCGCGCTACGTCGTCGAGACCCGGCTCGGCGGCGGGTCCGAGGGCGAGGTCTACCAGGTCCGCGAGCTGGACACGGGCATCCGTCGCGCGGCCAAGTTCTACTTCCCCCACAAGGACCCCGACCGTACGCAGGCGGTGCACCACGCGCAGAAGCTCAATGCCCTGCGCTACTGCCCGATCGTGCTGCAGTACCACCACTCCGAGATCGTGCACGTCCGCCGGCAGAAGGTCATCGCGATGATCTCGGACCTCTGCGAGGGCCAGCGCCTCGAGGACTGGATCGCCCGCCACCCCGGCGGACGGCTGCCGCCGTACCTGGCGCTGCACGTGCTCTACAACCTCGTGCAGGGGCTCGAGACAATCCACGCCTTCGGCCAGTACCACGCCGACGTGCACAGCCAGAACATCCTGATCCGGCCGGTGGGGGTGAAGTTCGAACTCAAGCTCATCGACTTCTACGACTGGGGCCGGCCGTCGAAGTCCAAGCAGCGGCAGGACGTCCGCGACGCGGTGGCCATCCTGCACGAGTGCGTCGGCGGCGCCAAGCACTACGCCAAGCAGCCGGCCGAGATCAAGCGGATCTGCGCGGGCCTCAACCGCACGCTGATCCTCCGCCGGTTCCCGCACATGTACGCGCTGCGCAAGTACCTCGAGTCATTCACCTGGCAGAGCATGGTGTGAGGGAGGGATTCAGGACGTCGTCTGCACCGAGAAGAGCAGACCAGACCGGCGCGGCGATCCGTCAACGGCCATCAACGGCGTACTTCTGACGCAGGCTCCGGCCCAGGGCAAGACCCCTCATCACGCATCGATCCGAGTTGACGTATTCCCAGTCGCCGAAGCGGCCCACGGTGTAGATGTGATGCCGAGCCAGCCAGTCTTTGATGCCTCGCACCAGGGCGGGGCGATGATGCGTGTACACCGGGTAGGCATACTTCACGTCCACGTGGTCCTGCCAGACAATGTCCCGCGGCGAGTCGAGAATGCCCAGATCGCACAGGAAAGCGATGGTCCTGGGGGCGATCTGGTTCACGTCAATCGGCTTGTCCTCTGAGAGGGAAACCTCGGCCATGATGGCGTGATGGGGCTTGGCCCGCAGGCGGGGCGAGGAGTTGTGGTTGAACGCGATCTTGTGAGGGGGCACGTCGCTGTCAGCGACGTAGATGCGCTGGATCGGTCCGAGCTGACGCCCAGCCAGGAGCAGTTCCACCCGCAGGGACATGTACTCGAGCTGGTCCGCCAGGGCGATGATCTCGGACGGTGTACCCTCGACCATGCGCACCAGGGCGGGCAAAGGAATCGTTGAAACCAGGAATTCCCAGTGGTACTGCCGGCCGTCGGGCCCGGTAGCCACCCGGGCGCGAGGGTCGATGCGGGCAATCGGGCTGTTCAGCTCAAGGGCGGGAATGTGCGGGACAAAGCTGCGGTAGATTTCCTCGAAGCCTCCCTCCCGGGGATAGCCGACCTGGGTGTCGGGCTGCAGCGGTTTGCGTTGGCCGCTCTTGTGGTCGAATCGCTCGTGCTCTGATTTTGAGGCCGCTACCCGCTCTGAGGTCCATTCACACGAGATCTGCCTGATGTCTCGGGCCCAGAGCTTGCGGTTGTAGGGCAGCAAGAAGTGTCGGGCGATGCCCCGGCCGAATTTCGCCAGGAGATACGCCTCGAGATTGTCAGCCCCGGCCGTGTCGCCGCTGGCGGATTCGAGCCCTTCGGCGCATTCCCGGACAACCGCTGGGTCGGGGATGCGATCAAAAAACCTCTGGAAGGGATAAGGGATCAGGGTGTTGTGGCTGTAGACCCGTGCATCGCGCTGCTGCTGGTACAGGCCGCCATTCAGGAGATCCTGGACCAGGTCGTACACTTCGGGGTGTGGCGTGTGAAAAGAATGGCCGCCGATATCAAACACGGCCCCGTCATGGTGAATCGAGCGGCACAGACCGCCGACGGCGGATTCCTTTTCCAGCACCAGGGTATCGCCCTGCAGGCTGTAAGCCACCGCCAGACCGGAAGGTCCGCCGCCGATCACCAAGGCTTGAACTTCTCTGATCATCTTCCCCCCTGACAGGACGATTTTCGCCGGGTGTGCTCGCCCCGAGCGGCGTGAGGGATGTTATGAGTGGGGCATCCACCCCCACCCCACCGCGACCACGAAACACCGTTGCCATCACATCCCCCAACCTCCACGGCTCACAGCGTCGACTCGAACGCCCCGACATAGTGACGGACGCGCGGCCGGCCGGCGGTCAGCCAGTCCACGCCGATGACGTCGAAGCGCATCGGCCGGTCCGACCAGCCCAGCCGGCGGGCCATCGTTGCGGCCAGGCCCGAGAGCTTGCGCTGCTTGTCGCGGTTGACGTGCCACTCGGGCAGGATGCCCGGGGCGGGAGAATCGACCTCGCCGTTGCCCTCGGCCCCGGACTCCCCAGTGGCTGAACCATTGGGCGCCACGGGAACCTTTTCCGCCGGCTTGACGCTCAGGTCCCGGCTCTTGACCTCCACGACGACCACGGTGTGTCCGTCGGGGGCCAGGGCGACGATGTCGATCTCACCCCAGCGGGCGCGGATGTTGCGCGCCATCACGCGGTAGCCCTGCTTCCGCAGGTAATCGGCCGCGGCCTTCTCGCCGCGGCGGCCGATGTCGCCGCGCAACGACCGTGACAGCCAGCTCCGCACGACCGACCAACCTGCTACGTACCATTCAGGCACGGTCATTCAGAACGCTCCCCTGAACCCCCCGTCGCGCCGAGCCTCCCGCTGCGGCGCGACTCACATGATCCGTGGATCGACGGCCTCCTGCCGTCGTCCTCTGTCCGTCACGGACGAGATGGGCCGGGCATGTAGCGGCTGAGCGCCACCTCCATCACGGCGTTGATCATCTGGTCCTGCGGCGTGAAGCTGCCGTCCTTGAGCAGCCGCCGACGGTACTGAATGGTCAGGACCTGCAGTTGCTGGGCGCGCAGGTGGTGCTCGATCTCGGCCTGCACGTCCTGGAGCGAGCGGGCCCGGCTCTGCTCGATCTTGTCGACGTGTACCCAGACGGTGTGGTCCTCCAGGGGCATGCCCTGGGTGTGCCCGCCGGGCTTGAGGGCGAGGGTCGCGGCGTTGAGGTCGGCGTTCTCGAAGATCTTCGAGCCGGCGGCCTTCTCGGCGAACAGGCCTGCCTGGGCGGGACGGTAGGTGTTGACCGCGGCGTCGGCGGCGAGGGTCAGGAACGACTCGCCGGCCGCGAGGCGCTGGGCCACGGTCGGCGCGTGCTCGGCGTCGGCGACGATCATGTGGATCGTCCGCTGCGGGGCGGGCTGGTACTGCTCGATGTTCTGCTGGTAGTACCGCTCGATGTCCGAGCGGGTGACGTCGATCTTGGGCACGATCTGCTGGGCGGTGTAGTTCTGCACGAGCATGCGCTCGCGCTCCTCGCGGAGGGTCTGGACCAGGTCCTTGCCGGTGGTGTCGAGCAGCACCTTGTCGGCGATCTGCTCCGAGCCGCGGCCGTGCTTGCGGACGAGTTCGGCCCGCTTCTCCTTGAGGGAATAGCGGAGGCCGTCGCGCTGGCGATCCGAGAGCATGCGTTCAGCCTCGCCGAGGATGAGCTGGTCGAAGATGACCTGGTCGACGCGGCTGGCGATCAGCTCGCGGGCCTTGCGGACGAACTGCTGGGGCGGCTGGGTGCGGACCAGGGCCCGCAGTTGCTCATCGATGGGGTCGAGGATGCGGCCGGCGTAGACGGGCCGGCCGTTGACCTGGCCGACCAGGGCCTCGATGGTGTAGGCGGGCCCGGCCATGGGGGCGGCGGGGGAGGGGGAGTCCGGGAGGGTGCTGCTTGTCGGCTCCGCGGGCTCGGTGGCGGCGGGCATAGACGGAGCGGTCACGGTGGCAGGCTCGATCACCGCCGGCTCGGGGGCGCGCGTGACCATGCCCTCCGACTGGCCGCTGCGGGCCTGATCGGCGAGCTGCCGACGGACGGGTTCGGCGTCGTGGCCCGAGGACCGACATGCACTCAGGGCAACCAGCACGACCGCGGGTAGGGCCAGGAGCCTGGCCCAGAGGGGGATTCTCATGGCGTGCAGTTTACAGGGCCGGGGGCCGGGGGCCAAGGTAGATTGCCGGGTATTACCCGCACGCCGGCGTGTTCGAGCTTTCTGATAAACTGGCGGATCGCGCCGCTGGCGGGCGCTTTTTGCTGAGGAAAGACCATGACATCGCGCCTCGACGTGCAGGCCCGGGCCGCCGCCGGCCTGCGGGCCCTGGAACCTGTTCTCAAAGAGCATCCGGCTCTGGTCGGGTTCGACGGGTTTATTGACTCGATCATCCGCGTGGTCGACAAGCGACACGACGCCGAGCGCTTCGACCCGATACCGAGCATCGCCGGATTAGGCCAGCGCATCCTCGGCGCGGCCGGGATGAGCTGCAACATCGAGCTGGTCGTCACCCGACAGAAGCTTGGCGGCAACGGACCGATCATGGCGGCCGCACTGGCCGAGGCCGGGCTGCCGACGTCCTACGTCGGGGCCTTGGGATACCCCGAGATCCACCCCGTCTTCGCCGACTTCGCCAAGAGGGCTGACTGCCTCTCAATCGCCGAGACCGCTTACACCGACGCGTTGGAGTTCTCCGACGGCAAGCTGATGCTCGGCAAGCTCCAGACGCTCGGCGACGTCAACTGGCAGCGTCTGAAGCAGGCGGACCACGACGGCTGGCTCAACAAGACCTTCGGCCGATCGAGCCTGATCGCGATGGTCAACTGGACCATGCTGCCGCACATGGACACGATCTGGAAGCACCTGGCCAGCGACCTGCTCCCGAGCCTGCCCCCACCGAAGCATGGCCGACGGAAGATCTTCATCGACCTGGCCGACCCCGAGAAGCGCACGCGCGATGACCTCGCGGCCGCGCTGCGCCAGTGCGCCAGCTTCCAGCCCTGGGCGGATGTCGTGCTGGGCGTGAACTTCAAGGAGGCTGACCAGGTCGCCCGCACGCTCAGCCTGACGACGGTCGCCAGCGAGCGCGACACGGCCGGCCTGCGATCACTGGCTCAGCGCATCCTCGAGACACTGCGCATCGCGGCCGTCGTGATCCATCCGCGCCACGGCGCCGCAGGGGCGATGACCAAGAATGGCCACGTCGACACCGCCTGGTTCGACGGGCCCTTCATCGAGCACCCCAAACTCTCGACGGGAGCCGGCGACAACTTCAACGCCGGATTCTGCCTGGGCCTGCTGGCGGAATTGGACCTCGAAGCGTCGTTGTGCGTGGGCACGGCCACCAGCGGCTACTATGTCAGGCAGGCCGGCAGTCCGACGCTGCGGCAACTCACGGAGTTCTGCGCGACGATGCCCGGGCCGGCGGTGTGAGGATGGGAGTACAGGGTACGGGGAG
>JADZCW010000153.1 GCA_020851395.1 Phycisphaeraceae bacterium | reverse complement strand
GTCGACCACCTCAAGCACTACAACCAGTGGTCCGACACCTATACCCCGACGGGCCAGCACCCCGTCGAATGGATGCGTCCCCACCTCGCCGCCGCCCCCTGGCTCCTCGCCCACTGCAACTACGTCAGCGACGACCACATCGCCGCCCTCGCCGCCGCTCGCGCCTCCGTCGCTTATTGCCCCCTCGCCAGCGCCTACTTCGGCCACCCCAAGCCCGACTTCGGCAACTTCCGGGGGCATCGTTACCGCGACATGCTCACCGCCGGCCTCAACGTCTGCCTAGGCACCGACTCCATCCTCTGCCAACCCCCACCCCCGCAAGGCGTTGAACCCCAACTAATGAGCATTCTCGCCCCCATGCGCATGCTCCACCGCCGTGACAAAACACCCCCGGAAGTTCTCCTGAAAATGGCCACAATCAACGGCTATCGCGCCCTGGGCCTCGACGAATCCCTCGCCGCGCTCACGCCTTCCTCCACCGTCTGGCCCTGGCCCAATTCCCCACGCCTCATCGCCGTCCCCATCGACCCCGATGACGCGACGGACCCCCTCGAGCAGGCCCTCCGCCGAAGCGACCCCCTCGAATCCATCTTCCTCCCCGCCGCCTAAACCTAGATGCTGTAGTCCTCCACGTACACCCGCGCCTGCTTCGGGCTCACAAACACCTCGCTCCCCACGCTCAGCCCCAGCTCCCTGAACCGCTCGTGCGACAGCTCGACGTTGACGCTCTGCCCCTCTTCCCCGCGCAACTCCACCTTCACCTGCGGCCCCGCCGACTGCACCCGCACCACCCGCCCGTGCAACGCCGCCTTCCCATTGCTCACGTGGTGAATCTCCAGATCGTGCGGCCGAACAAACATCCGCGCCGACTTCCCATGCACGTTCGTCACCGCCCCCGCCAGCCCCTCCACGCCCTGCTCGAGCACCAGCGACCCGAACACCGCCTTCCCATGCTCGACGCGTCCATGGAACAGATTCACATTCCCCAGGAAATTCAGCACGAACTCATTCGCCGGCTGATGAAACACCTCCTCCGGCGTCCCCTCCTGCTCCACGCGCCCCTTGTTCATGATCACGATCCGATCCGCCACCTCCAGCGCCTCCTCCTGATCGTGCGTCACGAACAGACTCGTCACGTGGATCTCGTCGTGCAGCTTGCGCAACCACCGCCGCAGCTCCAGCCGCACCTTCGCGTCGAGCGCCCCGAACGGCTCATCCAAGAGCAGCACCTTCGGCTGCACCGCCAGCGCCCGCGCCAGCGCCACCCGCTGCCGCTGCCCCCCCGAGAGCTGGCTCGGATAACGATTCTCCAGCCCCCGTAGCTGCACCAGCTTCAGCAATTCCGCCACGCGATCCCGAATGGCCTCTCTGCCCGGCCTGACCTTCCGGGGGCGCACGCGCAGCCCGAACGCCACATTCTCAAACACCGTCATGTGCCGGAACAGTGCGTAATGCTGGAAGACGAACCCCACCTGCCTCTGCCCCGCGTGCAGCTCCGCCACGTCCCGCTCATGGAAGAGGATTTTTCCTTGCGAACCCTGGTCCACCGTCTCGAGCCCCGCGATGATCCGCAGCAGCGTCGTCTTGCCCGATCCCGACGGCCCCAACAACGCCACCAGCTCGCCGTCGGGCACCTTCAGGCTCACGTCCGACAACGCCGTGAATGAGCCGAACGTCTTGGTGATGTGCTGAACTTCGATGCTCACGCCCCCTCCTTTGCCGCCGTCGGCGTAAGGTCGTCGTCCTGCTCAACCTGAATCTCCGAGGCCCGCCGCGCCGCCCACTCCACCCCGCTCTTGGCCGCCAGCGTCACCAGCGCCAGGATCGCCAAGAGCGACGCCACCGCGAACGCCGCCACGAAGTTGTACTCGTTGTAAAGGATCTCCACGTGTAGCGGCATCGTGTTCGTCCGACCCCGGATGTGCCCCGACACCACCGACACCGCCCCGAACTCCCCCATCGCCCGCGCGTTGCACAGGATCACCCCGTACAACAGCGCCCACTTCACGTTCGGCAGCGTCACCCGCCAAAACGTCTGCCACCCGCCCGCCCCCAGCACCAGCGCCGCCTGCTCCTCCTCCGTCCCCTGTTCCTGCATCAACGGAATGAGTTCCCGCGCCACGAACGGGAACGTCACGAACACCGTCGCCAGCACGATCCCCGGCACCGCGAAGATGATCCGGATGTCATGCTCGATCAGCCACCCCCCGAACCATCCATGCAGCCCGAACAGCAGCACGAAGATCAACCCCGAAATCACCGGCGAAACCGCGAACGGCAGATCGATCAGCGTGATCAGCACATTCTTCCCCGCGAAGTCGAACTTCGCGATCGCCCACGCCGCCGCCAGCCCGAACACCACGTTCACCGGCACGCTGATCCCCGCCGCGATCAACGTCAGCCTGATCGCCGACAGCGCCGCCGAGTCCGTGAAACTCGCCAAGTACGCTCCCACGCCCCGCCGCAGCGCCTCGGTGAACACCGCCGCCAATGGCACCACCAGGAACAATCCCAAGAACCCCAGCGACACGATGATCAACGACCACCGCACCCACCCCGGCTCCCTAGCCGCGATTCTTCCAGGTGCCGATGCCTGCAACCGTGATGGAATCCCGCCCGCCATGCCTCACGCTCCCGCCTTGTGCCGGTGGCTGCTCCACCACTGCAACAGATTGATCCCCAGCAGCATCACGAACGACGCCACCAGCATCACCACCGCGATCGCCGTCGCCCCCGCGTAGTCGTACTGCTCGAGCTTGACCACGATCAAGAGTGGCGTGATCTCCGTCCGCATGGGCAGATTCCCCGCGATGAAGATCACCGACCCGTACTCCCCCAATCCCCGCGCCAGCGACAGCGCGAACCCCGTGAGCAGGGGGGGCAGCACCCCCGGAAGGATCACCCGCCTAAACGTCTGCCACCGATTCGCCCCCAGGCTCGCCGCCGCGTCCTCCACCTCCACGTCCAAATCCGCCAGCGCCGGCTGCAGCGTCCTGACCACGAACGGCAGCCCGATGAACGTCAGCGCCACGATCACCCCCAACGGCGTGAACGCCACCCTGATCCCCCACGGCTCGATCCACCGCCCGATCCACCCATTCGGTGCATAGATCGCCGTCAGCGCGATCCCCGACACCGCCGTCGGCAGCGCGAACGGCAGGTCCACCATCGCATCCACGACCTTTTTCCCCGGGAAGCTGTACCGCGCCAGCGTCCACGCCACGAGGAACCCAAACACCATGTTGATCCCCGCCGCCGCCAGCGACGCCAGCAGCGTCAGCCGATACGACGCCACCACCCGAGCCTCGCTGATCGTCGCCCACACCTGCCCCCACGACCCCGTCGCCGTCGTCAGGAACAAGCTCGACAACGGCACCAGCACGATCAGGCTCAGGTAAAAGACCGTGAACCCCATCGTCACCCCAAACCCCGGCAGCACGCTCGGCTGTTTCAGTCGCATCGCCATGCCTCACCGTCCCGCCCCGTAGATCCGATCAAACACCCCGCCGTCCGCGAAGTGCGTCTTCTGCACCTCGCCCCACCCCCCAAACGCCTCGTCCACCGTGAACAGCCGCACCCCAGGGAATTGCCCCGCGTACTTCTCCGCCACCGCCGCCATCCGAGGCCGATAGAAGTTCCGCGCCGCGATCTCCTGCCCCTCCTCGCTGTACAGGTATTTCAGGTATGCCTCCGCCACCTCCCGCGTCCCATGACGCTCCGCCACCGCCTCGACGACCGCCACCGGCGGCTCGGCCAGCACGCTCACCGACGGCACGACAATCTCGAAGTTCTCCTCCCCGAACGCCCGCAGCGCCAGGTGCGCCTCGTTCTCCCACGTGATCAGCACGTCCCCGATCCCCCGCTGCGCGAACGTCGTCGTCGCCCCCCGCGCCCCCGAGTCCAGCCCCGGCACATGCCCATACAAGTCCGCCACAAACCCCCGCGCTTCCCCCTGCGCTTTGGCGACTTGTTCCCCAAAGTCGGCATCATGCAACTTCGCCAGGTCCCCCAACTCCCTCTGCAGCACAAACCCCCACGCCGCCAGGTAATTCCACCGCGCCCCCCCGGAGGTCTTCGGGTTCGGCGTGATCACCGCCACCCCCGGCCGAACCAGATCCCCCCAATCCCTGATCCCCTTGGGGTTCCCTTTCCTGACCAGGAACACAATCGTCGACGTATAAGGCGCACTGTGCTCCGGCAGCCGCTCCTGCCAATCCCCCGGCAGCAACCCCGACTTCGCCGCGATCGCGTCGATGTCATACCCCAGCGCTAGCGTCACCACGTCCGCCTCGAGCCCATCGATCACCGCCCTCGCCTGCTTGCCCGATCCCCCATGCGATTGCAGCACGGTCACCACCTGCCCCGTCTCTCGCTCCCAGTGCGCCGCGAACGCCCTGTTGAACTCTTGGTAGAGCTCCCGCGTTGGGTCATACGACACATTGAGCAGCTCCACCTGCCCCCGCGCCGCCCCCCCCAGCGCCGCGCCCACCGCCAGCACCACAACACTCACCCACGCTCTCACGCCGCGCCCCAGCATGACCCACGCTCCTGTCCACTCGCTCCAATGCCCGCCGAACACGGACGCACCACAACCCCTCGCCCCGGCGTGCGCCCTCCGCCGGGCGATTCACACAGTCGCTCTACAACTTCTTCAAACGGTTACTGCTGCCGCTACCGCGTCCCCGCCGTCGCCACCTCATCCGCCAGCCCCGCAAAGAGTGGCGTCGACAGGTACCGCTCCCCGCAGCTCGCCGCCACGGTCACGATCACCTTCCCCTTGTTCTCCGGCCGCGCCGCCACCCGCGCCGCCGCCGCCACGTTCGCCCCGCTGCTGATCCCCACCAGCAGACCCTCTTCCTTCGCCAGACGACGCGCCCACTCAAACGCCTCGTCGTTGCTGATCTGCTCCACCCCCGCCAGCAGCGACGTGTCCAGATTCTTCGGGATGAACCCCGCCCCGATCCCCTGGATCTTGTGTGGCCCGGGCTTGCCCCCGCTGATCACCGGCGAGTGCGTCGGCTCGACCGCGATCGCCTGCACCCCCGACTTCTGCGACTTGAGGTAACGCGTCGTCCCTGTGATCGTCCCGCCCGTCCCCACGCCCGCCACGAAGATGTCCACCTTCCCCCCCGTGTCCGCCCAGATCTCAGGCCCCGTCGTCGCCTCATGGATCGCCGGGTTGGCCGGGTTCTCGAACTGCTGCGGGATCCAGGCATTCTCCGTCGTCGCCACCAGCTCGCCCGCCTTGGCGATCGCCCCCTTCATCCCTTCCGCCGCCGGCGTAAGCACCAGGTTCGCCCCCAGCGCCCGCAACAACGCCCGCCGCTCCAAGCTCATCGACTCCGGCATCGTCAGCGTCAGCCTGTATCCCTTCGCCGCCGCCACGAACGCCAGCGCGATCCCCGTGTTCCCGCCGGTCGGCTCGATGATGTGCGTCTCTTTGTTGAGCGTCCCGCGCTTCTCCGCGTCCTCGATCATCGCCCGCCCGATGCGGTCCTTCACGCTCGACAACGGATTGAAGTACTCGAGCTTGACGTACACCGTCGCCCCGCCCTGCGGCACCATCCGGTTCAGCCGCACCAACGGCGTGTTGTAGGTCGTCTCGAGGATGTTGTTGTAGCTCTTCTGGTGGGCCATGACAGTCTCTCCTAGGGGTTCAACCTCAGCTTAGGGCATCTCGGCCCTCATTGCATGTCCAAAATGCCCTCTGAACCGATGATCGAATCGGTAGCGACGTCCTCCCCCCACCCGACGCTATGTTCTACCGACAATCAACTCCTTTACTTCATCAATAACGATCAATTGAATCGTATATTGTCTGAAAAAAATCAGATCCCCGCCCCCCCGATCAGCTCCTCGCTGAACACCTCTTCCCGTGTCACCGGCTTGCCCGCCGCCACCGCCGCCAGCGTCGACCGATCCATCAGCCGCGCCGTGAAGTTCCGGATCTCCAAGAGCACCCGTCTGAACCGGCACAACGGCTCCTGGCTGCACCGCATCGTGTCCGACACCGACACGCAACCGATCGGCGCGATGATCCCGTCGAAGTGCCGCACAATCTGCCCCATCGTGATCTCTTCCGGCTTTTTCCCCAGAAGATATCCCCCATCCCGACCCGGCACGCTCTTGACCCACCCCTTGCCCTTGAGATCGAGCATGATCTGCTCGAGGAACCGCTTGGGCACGTCATTCCGCCGCGCCAGCTCCCGGATCGGGATCGGCGTGCTTGGACCATGCTGGTGCTGCTCCACCAGCGTGAACATGGCCCGCAACGCGTAATCGGTCTTCATGGACAGTTTCATGGCTCAGCTCATACACGACCAATTAAGTCGTAATTTATTCGCAACGCATCACGCTGTCAAGCCCCCGATCACCCTTGTGGAAAACTCCCCATACCCCGTACCCCGTACCCCGTACCCCATCCCTACTGCCCCGTCGTCTGCTCCGCCTCTTGCTGATGCTTCGGCGCCGGCAGCTTCGCCAGCACGTCCAGCACATTCTGCTTGTACCGCTGCGTCAGCACCGTCTTGGCCTCCGCCCCCTCCGTGTTGGGGTACTTCTCCGCGATGATCTGGCTGATCCGTTTGACCCGTTCCCCCGCGTAAGGGTGCGTCGAGAACACCATCAGCCCCGCCTGCCCCTTGGACATCTCCAGCAGGATGTTCAGCATCGCCACCATCCCGTTCGGGTCATACCCCGCCAGGACCATGTACCGCAGCCCCGTCGCGTCCGACTCGTTCTCCGCCCCCCGGCTGTGCGGCAGCAGGAACGTCACGTTCGCCGCCAGGCTCCCCAGGTTGTACGCCTGTTTGAGCTCTTCTCCCCGCATCCCCAGCGCATACCCCCCGACAATCAGCCCGTAGCTCGTCGCCATGTTCATCGTCATCTGCTGCCCGATGTGACGGTGCGTCACGTGCGCCACCTCATGCCCCAGCACCGCCGCCAGCTCCGACTCATCCTTCATCGCCGCCAGCAATCCCCGCGTGATGCACACGTGCCCCCCCGGCAGCGCGAACGCGTTGACCACGTCCGAGTCCAGCGCATAGAACCGCCAAGGCATCGCCGTCGCCAGCTCGCTCTGCCCCGCCAGCTTCTGCCCGATCGCTGACACGTACGCCCGCAGCGGCGCCGAGTCGATCTCCCCGCCAAAACTCTTGATGTACTCCGGCGCCTGCTCCTGCCCCATCGCGATCTCTTGCTGTTGCGAGAGCATGTTGAACTGCGACTTGCCCGTCACCGGGTTGACCTGGCACCCCGCCAGCAAAAGAAAAATCGCTCCCCCCAGCGCCATCCCCGCCGCGCGCTTTACTAGCCCCTTCCGGGGGCGGGGGTTCCGGGGATTCCGGGGGCAGGGCCGATAACGTCGGAACAGTTCCCCACAGATCTGATACGCAGCCATCTTCATCTCCTTGCGTCTAGTTCATCCATATCGTTGCCTTGTTCAGGCCGGACCACAAGTTTTGATCGCCCCCGGCGGGGTTTCCCACCACCCACGTTATCGGAACCTGGAAGTATATACGTAAGTATCTCAAATCAAAGGAGCTAATGCATTCTTCCGCACGAATGCCCATCCCCCCTCAAACGCCGTTCAATCTTCAACGCTTGCAGGCCTCACCGTTCGATGATGCAAGGACCGACGCCGCACCCTCGACGTCGGCGGGCCGCGACATGGACAGCGCGACCGTCACCTCCCACACAACCCCGTTCGGGGTGGGCAAGGACGTCTTAAACCATGTGACGCTGCACCCAGCGTCCTTTCGTCGTGGAGACGTCATCTATGCATCGTGAACAGGTCATCGAGCGTTTCTTCAACACCCTCATCGGCGGCCAGCGTGACGCCGCCCGGCAGATGGTCGACCAGCTCCTCGAAGCCGACTGTCCCGCCGAAACCATCCTCTCCCAGCTCTTCTGGCCCACCCTCGAGCACATCCAGAACCTCCACCGCAACGACCAGCTCGCCGACCTGGCGCACCACTACGCCACGCGCCTGCTCCGCACGCTCACCGACCAGATGCAGATGCGTCTGACCCAGGGCGAGCGCCGCGGCCGCCGTCTCCTGCTCGTCTGCGGCCCCGACGAACCCGAGGAACTCGCCGGCCAGATGGCCGCCGACCTCCTCGAGGCCGACGGCTACGACGTCTTCTTCGCCGGCGGCGGCATCGCCAACGACGAGATCATCGCCCAGCTCGGCGAGCTCCAGGCCGACCTCCTGGTCGTCTTCGGCGCTCTCCCCTCCACCGTCCCCTTCACCCGCCTGCTCATCGACCACCTCCACGAGATCGGCATCTGCCCCAACCTCCAGATCGCCGTCGGCGGCGGCGTCTTCAACCGCGCCGAGGGCCTCGCCGAGGAGATCGGCGCCGACCTCTGGGCCCGCGACCCCGAGGAGATGGTCCGCGTCATCAACGACCAGCCCCGCCGCCGCATGTCCCACGAGCAGCGCACCGTCGGCCGCAGGCGCCGCACCAACAAGAGCATCGCCGCCGCCTAACTCGCCTCAACTGCCTCAACGAGCCACGAGCGTCAGCGAGTGGTCTTCAACAACAGGCACCAACAGGACGCGGGTCAGGGAAGGTGGAGAAGTTGCCGGCAGGGCCCCCGGAAGCGAACAGCTTTCTCGCTTGGCCTCCCCGGAAGCCCCCCCGTCCAAAAGACCGCGTGGAGCAAGCCCCGCGAGGGATCGCGGGGCTGTTTCTTTCCCCCCCGGAAGTTAACCCGGTAGCCCGTGGAAGTGCCCCCGGTAGCCCCCAAACCCCCTCAGCCCACCGTTTGCATCCCTAACTCCCGTTGCGGTATACTCCTCGGCTCGCTCAAGCCCGGGGCACCACGCCCCGACGCCCTGATTCCGAGCCCTGGAGCCGACCGAAGATGCCCACGATCAACCAGCTTATTCGCAGCCCCCGCCAGACCGCCAAGGCCAAGAGCAAGGTCAAGGACCTCGCCGCCAGCCCCCAGAAGCGCGGCGTATGCCTCCAAGTCAAGACCGTCACCCCCAAGAAGCCCAACTCCGCCCTGCGTAAGGTCGCCCGCGTGCGCCTCTCCAACGGCAAGGAGATCACCGCCTACATCGGCGGCGAGGGCCACAACCTCCAGGAACACTCCATCGTCCTGGTCCGTGGCGGCCGTGTCCGCGACCTCCCCGGCGTCCGTTACCACATCGTCCGCGGCTCCCTCGACTGCCTCGGCGTCGACGGCCGCCGCAAGGGCCGCAGCAAGTACGGCGTCAAACGCTCCAAGTAATCATTCGTTGACCCACCGCCCGGCAGCGTGCCCGGCGGCATTCGCTTCCCCTTACCGCGTCAGCAAGTAATCGAGGAAACAAAAACCCTCGGTGAACATTAGACCCCCGCTCCGGCCTCCCCCGTGCCTTATACGCACCGGGGTCCAAACTTCCGGGGGGGGTGGATGAGCTGGCGTAGGAGATCATCATGGCTGGTCGGATCACCGCTTCGGATTCTCAGCTTCGTCCCGATCCCAAGTTCAACTCCAAGGTCCTCGCCCGCTTCATCAACTGCGTGATGGAGGACGGCAAGAAGTCCGTCGCCATGCGTGTGGTGTACGGCGCCCTCGACGAGATCGAGAAGCGCACCAAGGGCGAGCCCAAGGCCATCGACGTCTTCAACAAGGCCATCGACAACGTCAAGCCCGACGTCGAGGTCCGCTCCAAGCGCGTCGGCGGCGCCAACTATCAGGTCCCCATGTCCGTCAAGCCCAAGCGCCGCCAGAGCCTCGCCTTCCGCTGGATCATCCAGGCCGCCCGCAGCGAGAAGGGCAAGCCCATGTCCCTCCGCCTGGCCAAGGAGCTCATGGACGCCGCCAAGAACGAGGGCAAGTCCGTCCAGACCCGCGAGCAGACCCACCGCATGGCCGACGCCAACAAGGCCTTCGCCCACTTCGCCTGGTAAATCTCCCCACTTGCTGGAGGTTCCGGGCTACCGGCCCGGGATAAATAACAAACCCTGGGCCGCAAGGTCCAGGGTTTTTTGTTTCACGGCACAGAGCGGTAGGGGGGTGGCTAAGCGGTGGACCAGGGCCAGGAACAGCGGACGAAACAAGGTAAAAAAGTCGCTGTTTGACCCCCGCCCACCCTTCGCCTACACTCCCTTCGCTCTTATCGAGAGTGGCTGAGGGACGGGCCCTGTGAAGCCACCGCAACCGCCCGGCGGAGAGACCCGCCGCATCGCAGGTGCGAAATCCCGCTCCGGCTCCAGGCTCATTCGCCCGGGCTGGGGGAAGATAAGAAGCGGTTCGATCCCTCCCCAAGCGCGGACGGATGTCGGCCCTTCTTATCCACGGAAGGGTTTTTTTGTGCCCCGACTTCGACGACTTGGGGAAGGATGCGGACCATGAGCTACGTCTCAGGACTCGTGTGCAAGGAGTGCGGCAGCCGCTACGGCATCGAGCCCCGCACCGTCTGCG
>JADZCW010000152.1 GCA_020851395.1 Phycisphaeraceae bacterium | reverse complement strand
TCGAGGTACCAGTCGCACAGGTCGCGCCAGGCGAAGTCGTAGAGCGTCTGGGCGTAGACGTTGAAGTTGTAGTCGGCCAAGGCGGCGTCGACCGTGGCGATCGTGCGGGCGAGGCGGCTGAGGATCCAGCGGTCAGCCAGGGAGAGGTGCGGCGTGACGTCGCCGTCGGGTCGGCCGGCGGTGAGGTTGCCCAGGGCGAAGCGGACGGCGTTCCAGAGCTTGTTGGCGAAGTTGCGGCCGTTGTCGAACTTGGGGCTGGTGTTCTTGCCCGACTTCTCGTCGCGCGACACGGGCATGCGGACGTCCTGCGTCTGCGTGGTCATCTGGGCCAGCGTGAAACGCATGGCGTCGGAGCCGTGCGTGGCGATGATGTTCAGAGGGTCCACGCCGTTGCCGAGGGACTTGCTCATCTTGCGGCCCTCACCGTCGAGGATCGTCGCATGGATGATGACGTCCTTGAAGGGCAGACAGCCACGAAAATAGAGGTTGAACATCACCATGCGTCCGACCCACAGCGTGATGATGCTGCGATCGGTTGAGAGGACGCTGCTAGGGTTCCAGGTTTGAAGGGCGGCGTCGCCCTCGGGGAACTCCTGCGAGAACTTCCGGGGGTCGGGCCAGCCGAGGGTGCTGATGGGCCAGAGGCCGCTGGAGAACCAGGTGTCCAGGACGTCGGGGTCCTGGACGAAGCCCGATGCCTCGATCTGCTTGATCAGAGCGACATCATCGGCACGCAGGCAGACATAGGTCAGATCGTCCGTGGCCTGCACGCAGGCGAGGGGATGATCGATCGCATGTCTGCCGGGCTTACTCCACACCGGGATGCGATGGCCCCACCAGAGTTGGCGGGAGATGCACCAGTCGCGGATGTTCTCGTGCCACCCCCGGAAGTTGTTGGCGTAGCGATCGGGGATGAAGCGGAGCTGGCCTTCCCAGGACTTGCCCTGGTCGGCGAAGGTCGGGCCATCCTTCCAGGTGCAACCCTTCGAGTCGCCGCGCTGGGCGCGGTCCATGGCCCGCAGGGCGGCGCCGGCGAGGCGTTCGTCGGTGACTTTCACGTACCACTGATCGCTCAGGTAAGGCTCGATGGGCACGTGGCTGCGGTAGGAGTGGCCGACGCTGTGGCGGTAGGGTTTGACCTCCTCCAAGAGCTTTTCCTTGCGGAACCATTCGACCACGGCTTCGCGGGCTTCGAAGCGGTCCATGCCCAGGAGGAATTCGGCTTCGTTGCCTGCCCCGGAAGTGGCGGACCATTCTTCGGCGGGCCAGCCGTGGTCCTTGCTAATGGTGGCGTCGGGGGCGAGGACGTTGATGATCGGCAATTTGTGGCGTTGGCCGATGAGGTAGTCGTTGTCGTCATGGGCGGGAGTGACTTTGAGGAAGCCGGTAGCGAACTGGGCCTTGGCGTCGTTGGGGTCGCCGCCTAGCGAGACGGGCAGGACGACGTAATCGTCCTCGACGATGGCGATCAGGCGGTTGACGATGGGCAGGCGGACCTTCTTGCCGCGCAGGCCGGCGGCGCGGGGGTCGCGCGGGTTCACGGCCACGGCGGTGTCGCCGAGCATGGTCTCGGGACGGGTGGTGGCGACGGTGACGTGGCCGGAGCCGTCGGCGAGGGGATATTTCAGGTAATAGAAGTGGCCGTCAATGTCCTGCATCTCGACTTCGTCGTCGGCCAGGGCGGTTTGGGTGGCGGGATCCCAGTTGACCAGGCGTTTGCCGCGGTAGATCAGGCCATCCTGGAAGAGGCGGAAGAAGGCTTCGCGCACGGCGGCGGCGCAGACGCGGTCCATGGTGAAGCGCTGGCGATCCCAGTCGCAGGAGCAGCCCATGCGTTTAAGCTGGTTGGTGATGGTGGCTTCGTATTCGTCTTTCCAGGCCTGGATCTTGGCGACGAAGTCTTCGCGGGCGAAGTCGGTGCGCTTCTTACGTTCCTCGGCCAGGACGCGTTTTTCGACGACGGTCTGGGTGGCGATGCCGGCGTGGTCGGTGCCGGGCATCCACATGGCGTTGTCGCCGGCCATGCGTCGCCAGCGGACGAGGATGTCCTGGAGGGTGTTATTGAGCGCGTGGCCGAGGTGGAGGGCGGCGGTGACGTTGGGCGGGGGGATGACGACGGCGAAGGGCCGGCGCGGACTGCCATCGGCATTCAAACTTCTTGGGGTGGCATGGAAAGCGCCGCTGTGGTTCCAGCGGCGCAGGACATCGGGCTCGATCTGGTCGGGCGCGTAGGTCTTGGCCAGTTCGGGGGCCGGGGAGGTGGAGGGCTGGGTCATAGTCGCACCATCTTAAATCAGATGGCGCGGCGATGACGGGCACGCCCATCCGGACCTCCAACCTCCCCAGTTTCACGCGGCCTAATGGCCGGCGGGGGAGGCCAGGACCAGGCCGACCGTGGCGGCGAGGATCACGAGGATCAGGCCGGCCTTGGCGGTGCTGAAGTGCTCGTGGAAGAGGGTTACCCCGACGACGGCCAGGGCGACGGTGCCCACGCCTGCCCAGACGACGTAGGCCACGGTCACGTCGATGTGGCGCATGGCCAGGGCGCAAAAGACCAGGCTCAGGGCGTAGGCGGCGACCGCGCCGGTCGCGGGCAGCCAACGGGTAAAGCCGTCGGCCATTTTGAGCAGGACGGTGCCGAACACTTCGAGAATGATCGCGATGAATAAGAGCATCCAGGGCATGGCTGGCTCGCTTTCTGGGATGAAGGGTGTTCGCCTTGGGCGGCGTCCCCGTCAGCGTCCTGCCCGGTGGTCACAGACCCATCGCCGCCTTTGCGTGGGCGATCGGACCGTGGAGCGGAGGGCTGAGCTATCGGGGGCGAGCGTCGGCCCACCGGGGAAAACGGATGGGCGGGGTTTGGCGCTCGCACTGCCGGTGTTCACAGACCCTCGTTCACAAAAACGCGGTCCGGACCCGAGCAGTCAGATTAGAAAGCGGCGTCAGGCCGGTTCGAGAGCGATCGGCTGGACATACCAGATAGGCAGAGAGAGGCACATCGTTCTGTAGTTGTATCTCGAAAGCATACGGCACCTTTAGCCTTTTGCCGTAGATATTGTACCTCGGAGGGTCATCGTCGGCAACTTCTCGGGCCGGCGCGGCGCTCCTCGGCCTGTCCAATTATCGGCGTTTTTCGGCCGTAAACGTTGGATTTTTTGTGATTGAAATGGTCGCGACGATGGGACACGTTGTCTTTAGACGCCTCAACTCAGCGGCCCGGCAGCAGTTGCCAAAAGACCTTGATAGGTGGATTTTGATAGTGTGAAAATGGCGAGACCGGCACACATTGACAGCGTGGTGTGCCATAAGTTCCGTGTCTTTTGATGGCGTGTTCTTGTGGAGAAATCGTCAACGGCTCTTGCGTTTGCGTTCCTTGAAGAGGCGTTTGGGCTTGTCGTTGGCGGGCAGGTTCATGCCGGGGGAGTTGCGCGTGATGCCCATGGCCGCGAGGTCGGGCTTGCTCATGCCGGTCATGGCCTTGAGCTTGCCCAGGGCGCCCATGCTGGACATCTGCTTGGTGATCTGAGCGACGGCCTCGAAGCCCTTGACGAGCTGGCTGACGTCCTGCTGCTGCGTGCCCGAGCCGCGGGCGATGCGGCGGCGGCGGGAGTTATCGAGGATGCTCACGTCCTGACGCTCCTGCGGGGTCATGGAGCGGATGATGGCCTCGGTGCGGTCGAGCTGTTTGTCGTCGAGGTCGAGGTTCTTGATCTGCGAGCCGACCCCCGGGAGCATGCCCAGGAGGCTCTTTAAGGGACCCATCTTGCGGATGCTGCGGAGCTGATTGAGGAAGTCATCCATCGTCAGCCGGCCGGCGGCCATCTTTTCCTGCAGCGCGGCGGCTTCCTCGAAGGAGACCTGCTCCTGGGCCTTTTCGACGAGGCTGACGACGTCGCCCATGCCCAGGATGCGCGAGGCGATCCGCTGGGGGTGGAACATCTCCAGGGCGTCGAGTTTTTCGCCGACGCCGATGAAGCGGATGGGTTTGCCGGTGATGTGCCTGACCGAGAGGGCGGCGCCGCCGCGGGTGTCGGAGTCGAACTTGGTGAGGATGACGCCGTCGAGCTCGAACTGATCGTTGAAGGCCTTGGCGGAGTTGACGGCGTCCTGGCCGGTCATGGCGTCGACGACCAGGAGGATCTGGTGAGGCGAGGTGGCGGAGGCGACCTGGCGCAGCTCGGCCATGAGCTCGGCGTTGACGTGGAGTCGGCCGGCGGTGTCGAGGATCAGGACGTCGATTTTCTGTTTGCGGGCTTCGGCCAGGGCGTTGCGGGCGACGGTGACGGCGGCGCCGACGGCTTTGCCGTACTCAGCGACTTTGTCGGGTTCGCCGTGGAAGACGACCTTGCCGCCGCCGGGGAATTGGGATTGGACTTGTTCGGCGAGGGTCTGGAGCTGGAGCACGGCGGCGGGACGTTGGAGGTCGCCGGCGGCGAGCATGACCGAGCGATTGCGCTTCTTGAGGATGGCGGCGAGCTTGCCGCAGGTGGTGGTTTTGCCGGAGCCCTGGAGGCCGCACATCATCACGACGGTGGGGCCGGGCTCGACGAGCATGACGGGGTCTTGGTCGAGGGTGTCGGCGGGGGCGTCGGGGTCGACGTCTTGGCCGGCCATGAGATTGACCAGCTCGTCATAGACGAGCTTGACCATCTGCTGGCCGGGCTTGACGGACTGGAGGACCTCGGCGCCGAGGGATTTGTCCAGGACGCGCCGGGTGAAATCGTCGACGACCTGGTGGTGGACGTCGGCCTCGATCAGGGCGTCGCGGACCTCGGCCAGGGCGTCGCGGACATTGGACTCGCTGATGCGGCCCTGGCCGGTGATCCGGCGGAAGACGTTGGAGAAACGGTCGCTGAGGGATTCGAACATCACGGGCTCGCTTGGGTCATGGTGCGGGGGGTCGGTGATCCGAGCCCTTGATTCTACTCGCTGACGCGCTCGTAGAAGTGCAGGGTCATCTTGCCGTACTCGAAGGAGTCGGGCTCAAGCAGGCCCGGGACGCCCAGGCTCTGTGCAGTGGGGGGAGGCGTGCCGGTGGGGGTGCGAAGGACCAGGACCTTGTTCGGGCCCAGCAGGCGGGCCATGGCGGCGAGCAGGGTTGAGACGCGGGCGGCGGTTTTTCCGTCCTGGACCAGGGCGTAGGGGGGGTCGCAGAAGGCGATGTCGATGGATCCGGGCTGCTGGGTGGTGGTCCAGGCGGTGCTCAGGGCGTCGATGCCCAGGACGGTGGCCTGGTCGGTGAGTTTGAGGTTCTCGAGGTTCTGCTGGAGGAGTTGCCGCGCGGGCTTGTCGCGTTCGATGAAGGTGCAGTGGTCGGCGCCGCGGGAGAGGGCCTCTAGGCCGAGGCTGCCGGTGCCGGCAAAGACGTCCAGGACGCGGCCGCCGCCGGTCAGGCCCATGGCCATGAGGCGGTCGAAGAGGGCGACCTTGACGCGGTCGGTGATGGGTCGCGTGATCGCTCCGCCCGGAAGTTTGCCCCCTGCCCCCGGAAGTTTTTGCTGGTGCGATGGCCCGGCTTCGTCGTCAGGGTCGATGGGAGCTCGGCCTTTGCGTGCCGGAGCTTCCGGGGGGGAGAGGAGGGTCCTGCCGCGATGGATGCCGCCAATAATGCGCATGGCTCCATTGGATCGTCCGCGAGACGGTCGAGCAAACTCGGACTCTGAAGAGCCTCTGGCCGTGGGGGCATAATTCCCTTACATTGTCGCCCCTTATGGCTCGGAAAAAGCAAACAAAAGTCGTGAAGCATAAGACGCTCGCGCAGCGGGCGGACAAGTACGCGTTGTACCAGCAGGCGGTGCAGGAGCCGGGGCACGAGGTGGAGTTCCTCGGGCGGCTGTATCGGCGGCTGCGGCGCAGGCCGGCGCGGGTGCTGCGGGAGGACTTCTGCGGGACGTTCGCGGTCTGCTGCGAGTGGGTCAAGGCCAACAAGGTCCGTGGCTGCCGGGCGATTGGGGTGGATCTGGACCCTGAGCCGCTGGCTTGGGGGCGGAGGCACAATCTGGCCAAGCTGCCCAAGAGTGTGCAGAAGCGCGTGCAACTGGTGCAAGGGGATGTGCGTGATCGTGCGGAGTCGACGCTTTCGGGGGCGGGGGCGGACATCCTGGTGGCGCAGAACTTCTCTTTCTGGATCTTCAGAAATCGCAAAGAATTGCGCGAATATTTCGAGGCGGCTCGCAGTCACTTGGCCCCCAAGGGGTTGTTCGTGCTGGACATGCTCGGGGGGCATGAGGTGCTCGTCGAGGACCACCAGGACGAGCATCGCATGCGGGGCAAGCTCGGGGCGACGTATGTGTGGGACCAGGCGCGGTTCGATCCGATCACGCACCACGCGCGGTTTCACATCCACTTCAGGTTCAGGGACGGCAGCGAACTGAGACGGGCTTTTACTTATGATTGGCGTCTCTGGTCCCTGCCGGAGGTGCGTGAGCTGTTGTCCGAGGCGGGGTTTGCACGGTCGACGGTCTATTGGGAAGGGACGAGCAAGAAGACCGGCCAGGGCAATGGGGTGTACTCGCCGCGGCATAAGGCGGCGAGCGACCCGGCCTGGATCGCGTATGTGGTGGCGGAGGGGTGAAGACGTTGGCGGTTGGACTGGTTTTTGAACGAGCGACGGAAAGAGCGACGACATGAAATTTCAGGGACCCCGCGGGACGCGTGACTTCTACCCCAAGGACATGGCGTGGCGCAACCACCTGACGGGTGCGTGGCGGCGGGTGTCGGTGCGCAATGGTTTCGAGGAGATCGACGGGCCGGTGTTCGAGTCGCTGGACCTGTACAAGGTCAAGAGCGGGCAGGGGATCGTCAGCGAGATCTTCCACTTCGAGGACCGCGGGGGGCGGGAATTGGCGCTGCGGCCGGAGTTCACCCCGACGCTGGCGCGGATGGTGGCGGCGGAGGCGGGGTCGCTGCCGCGGCCGATCAAGTGGTTCTGCGTGCCCAACTGCTTCCGGGCGGAGCGGCCGCAGCGGGGGCGGTCGCGCGAGTTCCTGCAGTGGAACGCGGACATCATCGGGAGCGATT
>JADZCW010000151.1 GCA_020851395.1 Phycisphaeraceae bacterium | reverse complement strand
GAACTGGAGCATGTTGGTGTACTGGGTGAGGCGGCGGTCGATGTCGGCGCGTTTGATGGACTGGAGCTTGCCGAGGCTGAAGGCTTCGACGGTGAAGCTGGCGACGACGGCGCCGACGGCGACGGCTTGGCGGATGTTTTTCAGGGAGAGGTCGGCGGTGGCGGCGAGGTGGCCCATCAGGCCGCCGGCGAAGCTGTCGCCGGCGCCGGTGGGGTCGATCACGTCGGCGATGGGGAAGGCGGGGAGCATGGCGCGGCCGTCGCGGTGCTCGAGGAGGGAGCCATGCTCGCCCTTCTTGATGATGACGAAGGTTGGGCCGAGGGCGAGGACTTTTTGGGCGGCCTTGACGAGGTTTTTCTCGCCGGTGAGGAGGTAGGCTTCGGAGTCGTTGAGGACCAGGCCGTCGATGTTCTTGAGCAGGGCGAGCAGCTCGACGTGGGCGGTCTTGATCCAGAGGTCCATGGTGTCGGCGACGACGAGCTTCTTGCTGGGGAACTGGCTGAGGAAGTCCAGCTGGGCGGCGGGGTGGGTGTTGGCAAGGAAGACGAACTGGGAATCGGCGAACGCTTTGGGCACGGGGGGGAGGGCTTCGGCGAGGATGTTGGGGTGGACCTCGAGGGTGTCGCGGTCGTTCATGTTCTCGTGATATTGGCCGGTCCAGGCGAAGGTCTTGGCGCCCTTGCGGATTTCAAGGCCGGCGGTGTCGACGTGGAAGTGCTTGAAGACGTTGAGGAATTCGCGGGGGAAGTCGTCGCCGACGGCGGCGACGAGGCGCACGGGGGTGAAGAAGGAGGCGGCGGCGCAGAAGTAGGTGCAGGAGCCGCCGAGGATCTTGTCGGCGCGGCCGTGGGGGGTGATGACGGTGTCGATGCCGATCGAGCCGGTGACGATCAGGGACATGGGGGGCTCCGCGGAGTTAGGAGTTGGGGATTAGGGGTTAGGGCAGATGGTAGCGAGACAGCGGTCGATGCGGGCGAGGGTGGCGTCGCGGCCGAGGATGGCCAGGGTGTCGTGGATGGCGGGGCTGACGGTGCTGCCGGTCAGGGCGACGCGGAGGGGCTGGGCGATCTGGCCCATGGGCAGGCTGGAGGCGGCGGCGTGGTCGTCGAGGAGTTTTTGGATGGCGGCGGGGTCGAAGGTGGGGAGGTTAGCGAGTTTGTCACGTAGGGTGCGCAGGACGGCCAGGCCGGCGCTGTTGTTGGCCTGGAGGTTCTTGTCGACGGCCTTGGGGTCGAAGGTGATGGAGTCATCGGGGAGGAAGACGAAGCGGCCGAGGTCGATGGGTTCGCTGAGCGTGCGGCCGCGGGGTTGGTAGGCGTGGGCGAACCCCCGGAAGTTGTCTGCGAGTTTGGCCAGCTCGGCGGGGTGGAACTCCTGCCAGTGCTCGTGGAGGCGGGCTTCGTATTCGTCGGGGGGCATTTTCTGGAGTGTCTCGGCGTTGAAGGCCAGGAGCTTGGCGCGGTCGAAGCGGGAGTTGGATTTGCCCAGGCGCTCGATGTCGAACTCTTGACGGAGGAAGTCGAGGTCGAAACGCTCGAGGTTTTTGCCGGGGTTCCAGCCGAGCAGGGCGACATAGTTCAGGAGCACGTCCTTGAGGTAGCCGCTCTGGCGGAAGTCGTGGACGTCGATCTCGGGGAGGGTGACGTTCAGGGCTCGGGCGAGGGGGACGGCGATCTCGTTGGCGTCGGTTTTTTTGTCGAGGAAGGATTGGAGGTCGGCGAGGGAGAGATCCAGGGATAGCAATCCCTGGGCTTGGGTGAAGCGCGTGATGTGGTCGTGCAGGGATGCGGCGCTACCTTGGTGTTGTTTGAGCCAATCCTGGGCGGCTTTGCGGGCGGTCTTGGCCTTGTCGCGCTTGGACATTTTTGAGCCGTCGGGGTTGAAGATCAGGGGCATGTGGGCGTACTTGGGGCGCGGCAGACCCAGGGCGTCGAACATGGCCACGTGCTTGGGCGTGTTCATGAGGTGCTCCTGGGCGCGGAGCACGTGGGTGACCTGCATCTCGGCGTCGTCGACGACGTTGGCGAAGTGGAAGGTGGGGCCGCCGCCGCCGGCTGCACCCTTGAAGATGATGAAATCCTCGAGGTTTTCGGGCTGAATCGTCACGGGGCCCAGGACCAGGTCGTCCACCGTGACGGCGGTCTTGGGCATTTTGAAGCGGTAGGCGTCGCCGTCGGGGTAGGCGTGGCCGGTGTCCAGGAGCTTGGTGAGGTATTGCTTGTAGAGGTGATCGCGCTGGGACTGGAAGTAGGGGCCGCGTGGGCCGATCTGGTTGGCTTTGACGTCATCCTTGGCGGGGTCGTGGGCGGGGCCCTCGTCCCAGAGGATGCCTAACCAGCGGAGGTCTTCGAGGATGCCGCGGGTGGAGGCGTCGGTGGAGCGGGCTTTGTCGGTGTCCTCGATGCGGAGGATGAACGTTCCACCATGGCGGCGGGCGTAGGCCCAGTTGAACAGGGCGGTGCGGGCGCCGCCGATGTGCAGATGGCCCGTCGGCGAGGGGGCGAAGCGGGTGACGACTTTGTCTGCTGGCATGGCGGGATTGTAACGGAGCGGTGAGGCCTCATCCCGCGATGGTCCGAGCGTGGCGATCCGTGACGTCGGGTGGGTTTTGTCCATGGTCGCGGGGACGTTGGCTGTGGATCAGTCCGACGTTGCTCGTCAGCAGCAGGGCGACGATGGAGGCCAGCAGGGTCGTGGGCAGCAGTTGCAGGCCGGCCATTTTGGTGACGACGAGGGTGGAGCCCAGGGGCGTCTTGGTGACGCCGGCGTTGATGGCG
>JADZCW010000150.1 GCA_020851395.1 Phycisphaeraceae bacterium | reverse complement strand
TGCCGGATTCGGCCAGCATGCGCAGACGCCCTTCTCCCCGTTCATTCAGGAGCGAGTCGGTCCCCGCCTCGGCGACCTGTTTGGCCTGCTTGGCCGTCCCGGCCTTCTGAACGTTCCACCAGACATCGTCGGTGTTGGCCACGACCATCGTCAGCGTCTGGCCACGCTTCTTGCCGCGGTGCGTCACGACGGGCCACCGGCCCGGACCGATGGTGTCGACGTCGAGCATGTACCAGACGCGCTTGCGCCGATAGACCATCCAGTGCGCCAGGCTGATCCCTCGTCCGTAGGTCTCGCGGTTGTTGCGGCCGGTCATCCAGGGCGAGGTCACGCCGTTGGCGGGCAGGCCCACGTTGTCGAGGATCCGCAGCGCCAGCGCGATCAGGTCGGCGATCTGCTCGCTCGTCGCTCGCTCGACCCACAGGTCCTCGAAGAGATGATGGGCATATCCACCCTTGGAGTCCACGGCCGTCAGGTGCGTCAGCAGCTCGGGCGAGATGTCGAAGTTCGGGGCGATGCGCTCGCGGGCGATATTCAGGAACCGACGGAGATGCACTGATGAGACGCCGTTGATCCGCTCGTCGAGCCGGCCCAGCGCCAGGGGCATCGGCACGACGGAGAACTTCCCCCGCACGCCGTGTTTCTCGCAGAGTCTGGCGTAGGCGAGCGTGAAGCGGTTGGGCACGAGGAATCGATGCCCGGCCAGGGGGGCGTGCCCGGTCATGAGATTGATCGGGCTGCCGTCGTCGACCATCAGGCTCGCGAGCACGGTCCCGGACTTCACGGGAAATCCTCCTGCCTCCGGCGCGTCGGCGAGCCACGGCCCGGGGGGATCATGACTTCACTTGACGTCTTCGATGTTCGGGACGTTGCGTTTGACGAGCTTGCTCTTGGCCTCGTCCTCGTGGAAGGCGATGCTGTTGCGTTCGAGCAGGGTGCCGGTGGTGCGGTAGAAGGCGGCGATGGCCTGGTTGTAGGTCGTCAGGGCCTGGATCTCCTGCGTTTCGGCGTCGGCCACGCGCTGCTGGGTGGCGAGCTTGAGGTCGAGCAGGAACTCGGGGGTCAGGGCGACGCCGGCGCGTTCCTGCTCCTCGATGGCGCGGAGGCTGTCGGCCGCGGCCCGCCGGGCGGCGCGGGTGGCGCCGATCAGCTCGTAGGCGGTCAGGAGATTCCGCAGCGACTCCTTGACCGACACGATCGACAACTGCACCGTCCGTTGGTAGGCGATGACGGCCGCCCGACGCTCGATCCGGCGTTGCTCGTAGCCCGCCTCGGCCTTGCGGTTGCCGATGGGCATCTCGAACTGGATGCTCGCGAGGTAGTCGATGTACCGGCCGTCGTCGAGGACCTGATAGCTCTGGTAGACGCCGTCGGGCGACAGGCCGTTGTAGCGCAGGGCCAGGCTCAGGTCCAGCTGCGGCAGGCGGGCGTTGTCGGCCACGCGCTGGCGGGTCGAGGCATCCTCGATCGCCAGGAGGCTCTTGCGCACGTCCGGCCGGCGCTGCAGCGCGGTGGTCACCGCGTCGAGGAGGCTGAACGAGAGGGGCAGGTCGGCGGGCATGTCCGTCGGCAGCAGGAGCGCCTCGCCGGACACGGGCATCTCCGGCGAGTTGATGATCGCCTTGAGTCGGTCCGACGCGACGCGAACCTGGTTGCGGGCCCGGATCACGTCCGCCCGACGGAGCTCGACGAAGCTGTTGGCCTCGGTGATGCGGACGGGGCTGACGTCGAACTGCTCGCGCTTCTCGAGGCGGTCGCGGTCCTCGACCGTCCGCTCGAGCAGGCGGATCTGGATCAAGAGCTGCTGGCGGGCCTGCACCAGGTCCCAAAAGCGCGTCTCGGTCTCGAGGGCGGTGTCCAGCAGCGTGTTGTGCAGGTCCTGCACGCTCGCCCGTTGGGTGTTGACCGCCAGTTGCACCGGAGCGGTGGCGATGTCCCGACCGAAGTTGCGCAGGATCGGCTGGGTGAGCCCGACGAGCACGCTGGTGCCGAAGGTCGGGTTCCAGTTGACCGAGGGCGGGATCAGCAGGCTGTAGTTGAAGTCCGTCTGGGCCCGGATGCTGCCGCCGGAGGTCAGGGGCTTGCGGATGCCCGTGCTCAGCGCCGCCCGATCGGACCAGACGTCGCCGTCGACCGTGCCCGATAGAATCACGTCGCGCGGCGAGCCGGGCGTGTCCAGGTGCGAGTAGTCGAAGTTGGAGAAGAACACCGCGTCGAAGACGGCCTCGGCCTGAGTCACCAGCGTCATATTCGCCGCCGGGGCCAGCTCGGCCACCTGCACGTCATAGCTGTTCTTGACCGCCAACTCGATGGCCTTCTGCAGCGTGATGGCCACGCGGGAGCCCTTCTCGTCGCCGGTCAGGTCGGGCCCGAGCTGCAGGGCTAGGCCCGTGTAGGCCGTCGGGCCGGACATCATGTCCAACTCCTCGACCCGCCCGGCCTTGGCCAGCTTCTGCTCAACGTCGCTCGGCGGACGCGAGAGCATCACCGGCGGGCTGCCCGCGATCGGCTCGAGCTGCAGGCGGTGCGACGAGAGCAGCCGCTCACGCAGCTCCTGCTCCTGCGACCGGTGCAGCGGGCTGGTGCAGGCCGTCAGCACGCCCGCCACGGCAATCGCCGCCAGCAGGATGACGCGCATCGCCCGTCCCCGGCCCAGGAAGCTCAAGCCCACGCGATGGTTGGAATTCATGGGTGGGAATATAGGCTGACCCAGCCGGGGGGTCAAAGCGGCCGTACGCTGTACGACCCCCCCGGAAGCCACGGAAGTTGGACAGGGGGCACTTACGTGCGGGGGGAGTTGAAGATTCGGCAGGCAGGGGCGAGAGGGATGATCGCCCAATCCCTCGGCCAACCTCGCTACAATGTCCCGTCCGGCCCACCCGGGGTTGTTCACTTCCGGGGGGCCAACTTTTGCGGAGGTTTTGCCGTGGCCAGGATGACCCTGACCGAGAAGATCATGGCCCGCCACTCGGGCCGCCCGTCCGTGTCCCCCGGCGAGAACGTCTGGGTCGACGTGGACGTCCTGATGACCCACGACGTCTGCGGCCCGGGGACCATCGGCATCTTCAAGGAAGAGTTCGGCCCGGCGGCCAAGGTCTGGGACAAGGACCGCGTGGTGATCATCCCCGACCACTACATCTTCACGGCCGAGGCCAAGTGCCACCGCAACATCCAGATCCTGCGCGACTTCGTCAAAGAGCAGGGCCTCCGCTACTACTACGACGCCGACTTCGTGCAGGGCTCGGGCATGCCCAGCCCTTACCGCGACCCGACCAAGACCAACTACAAGGGCGTCTGCCACAAGGCCCTGCCCGAGGAGGGCCACGTCCGCCCCGGCGAGATCCTGCTGGGCACCGACAGCCATACCTGCACGGCCGGCGCGTTCGGCCAGTTCGCCACCGGCGTGGGCAACACCGACGCGGCGTTTACGCTCGGCACCGGCCGGACATGGCTCAAGGTCCCACCGACGATGAAGTTCACCTTCCGCGGGCAGATCCCGCCCTACCTGACGGCCAAGGACCTGATCCTGGCGGTCATCGGCGAGATCTCCGTCTCCGGGGCGACCTACAAGACCATGTACTTCGCCGGCGAGGGTATCGCGAGCCTCACGCTCGAGGACCGCATGACCCTGACCAACATGGCCATCGAGGCCGGCGGCAAGAACGGCGTCTGCGACGTGGACGAGAAGACCCTGGCCTACGTCCGCAAGCGCTCGACGCGGCCGAACTGGGAAGTCGTCAAGGACGACCCGGGCTGTTCGTACTGCTACGAGCACACCTGGGACCTGTCGACCATGGAGCCGATGGTCGCCAAGCCGCACAGCCCCGACAACAAGGACACCGCCCGCAATTGCCGGGACGTCAAGCTCGATCGCGCCTACATCGGATCCTGCACCGGCGGGAAGATCACCGACATGATCTTCGCCGCGTCGATCCTGAGCGGGAAGAAGGTCAAGATCCCCACCTACGTCGTGCCCGGCTCGACGGAGGTGCACGCCGACATGCTGCGCCTGAACCTCCAGGGCCAGGCCAAGCAGAACGGCCAGAAGAGCGTGTACGAAGTGCTCCAGGACGCCGGCTGCCAGATCGGCCCGTCCGGCTGCGCCGCGTGCCTGGGCGGCCCGATCGACACCTTCGGCCGGCTGAACGAGCCGATCGCCTGCATCAGCACGACCAACCGCAACTTCCCCGGCCGCATGGGCCACAAGGACGCGGGCGTGTACCTGGCCTCGCCACTGACCGTCGCGGCCAGCGCGCTGACGGGCCGGGTGACAGACCCGCGCGACTACGTCACCGCGCCGATCGAGACGGGCACGGCGGGGTTGGTGTGATCACCTGACAATGACAAATTCATCATCATCAAGAACCTGGGCCCCATGACCCAGGTTTTTTCTTGGATTGAGCGGCAGCGACGTCTTGCAGTCAAGTCGAACCCCGGCGATCCTGCAAGGAGTTCTCGCGCTTCCGCGGAAGGACGCCCCGATGTCTTTCGACTGGACGCTCGATTCCCCAGCCGATCATCAACTCGACCCACAGGGCCTTGAGGATCTGCGGCGTAAGCTTGCCGGGCAGGGCACGGCCTCGCTGCTGGTGATGCGACATGGCCGCGTCGTGCTCGAGTGGTATGCCCCCGGAAGATCAGCCGCGTCGCGACACTACACGGCCTCCTCCGCCAAGGGGCTCGTCGGCGGGCTATCGCTGGCGGTGGCGCTGGCGGATGGTCGCCTCACGCTCGACGACCCGGCGGCGAAGTGGATCCCGGCCTGGCGGGACGATCCGCGCAAGTCCAAGATCACCCTCCGTCACCTGGCCACGCACACCTCGGGGCTGGCTGATGCGAACCAGGAGGGCGTCGAGCACAAGGACCTGCCGGGGTGGAAAGGCGTTTTCTGGCGGCGCGAGCCGGACCCGTTCTCCATCTCACGCGATCAGGTGCCGGTGATCTTCGAGCCCGGCACGAGCAGGCTCTACTCCAACCCAGGCATGGCCATGCTCGCCTATGCCGTGACGGCCAGTACGGGGCGAAGCATTCGTCAGATCCTCGCCGAGCGCGTCATGGGGCCCGTGGGTGTGGTGGAGAATGAATGGTCGATCGGCTACGACACGACCTACGAGTTGGACGGTCTGCCGCTCGTGGCTAACTGGGGCGGCGGTGACTACACGGCCCGGGCGATGGCGGCCGTCGGGGAGATGCTGCTGCGCCTGGGCGTGTGGGAGGGCCGGCGGATTCTGCCCGCGGACCTCGTCAAGCGCATGGTCGAACCCGCCGAGCCGAAAGAGTTGCTCAAGGCTGAGCGTCCAGCGTTCGAGCCCGTGTCGGGCCTGGGGTGGTGGTGCAACGCGCTGGGCGCGTGGCCGACCTTGCCGCGCAAGAGCTTCGCCGCGGCGGGGGCGGGACATCAGCTCCTGCTGGTCGTGCCGGAGATGGAACTCGTCGTGGTCCGGCAGGGCGAATTCCTCGAAAAAACACTATGGGGCCCGAGATTCTGGGAGGCGGCGTACCGTGAGCTTTTCGAGCCGTTGTCTCACGCGTTCCTGCCGCCCGTACCGGCCAGCCCGGTCATCAGGACGATCGAATGGGCGCCCAAAGACACGATCATCCGTCACGCCCACGACTCGGACATCTGGCCCGTGACCTGGGGTGACGACGGCCACCTCTACACGGCCTACGGCGACGGCCGGGGTTTCTTCGAGCCGCCGGTGCCGGGGAAGATGAGCATGGGCATCGCCCGTGTCGAGGGCGACCCGCCGAACCACAAGGGCGTGAACATCCGGGCCGAGTCGGCCGAGTTCACCGGCCACGGCCCCTCGGGACCCAAGCCCTGCGGCCTGCTGATGGTTCGAGGCGTGCTCTACATGCTCGTCCGTAACGACGACCGCCAGGGCTGCGCCACCCGGCTGGCGTGGTCGATCGATCACGGGGTGACATGGACGTGGGCCGACTGGCGTTTCGACGAGCTGGGCGCCCCGACGTTCATCAACTTCGGCCGCGACTACGCCGGAGCGCGCGACCACTACGTCTACCTCATCGGCCACGACAACCCCAGCGCCTACCGCGAGGCGGACGGGTACGTCCTGCTCCGCGTGGACCAGAACAAGCTGCGTCATCGCGAGGCGTACGAGTTCTTCACGGGCCTCGACGAGCACGGCGGGCCGCGCTGGAGCCCGCGCATCGAGGATCGCGGGCACATCCTGCGTCATCGCGGCCGTTGCCGGCGAACGGGCGTGAACCACGTGGCGGGCCTCAAGCGCTACCTGATGTGGGCCCAGATCTCGCGATCTGAGTGGGAGTCAGACACCCGTTTCGCCGCGGGATTCGCTGTCTATGACGCGCCCGAGCCGTGGGGCCCGTGGACGACGGCGTACTACACCGAGCAGTGGGACGTCGGCCCCGGCGACACGGGCAACTTCCCCGCCAAGTGGATGATCGCCGACGGCAAGCGTCTCTATCTGGTCTTCTCGGGCAACGACTACTTCTCCGTCCGCGGGGCGAGGATCGTCACCCACGCCTAGCCCCTCTGGCGAGATTCAGGCGTATCTGTCGACAGAGTCGATGGTTATGCCCCAAGGCGTCCCCGGCCGGTGCGACGGCTTGACATATTGTCATATCTTGATATATTGAACTATCTACAGAAGGAATCCGCGCCATGACCACCACCGCCGCGTCTCGCACCGTGCAGATCGTTGATCCCGTAACGCTCAAGGGCTGGCTCGACCGCGGCCAGGCCGTGCTGATCGACGTCCGTGAGCCGTTCGAGTACGCCTCGGTTCGCATCGTCCAGGCCAAGCTCGTGTCGCTGACGGGGTTCAAACCCAGCGAGGTGCCCAACGAGCCGGGCAAGAAGCTTGTCATGCAGTGCAAGTCGGGCGTGCGGTCGGTCCGGGCGGGCGAGCTGATGCTCGCGGCCGGCCGGCCCGAGGTCTATTCGCTGGCCGGCGGCATCGTGGCCTGGAAGCAGGCCGGCCTGCCTGTCGTGGAGTCTGGGAGCGGGCCGCGACTCGACGCCCAGCGGCAGACGTTCATC
>JADZCW010000149.1 GCA_020851395.1 Phycisphaeraceae bacterium | reverse complement strand
GGCGTGGATCAGCTGATCGATGGCCCGCATTTTTTCCTCGGGCGAGCGAGCGGCGGGGAAGGCTGTGAGATATTGGCTGAAGGCAGGCAGAGCGGCCCCTTCGCCGAGGTCTCTGTGCCTCCGGTTGACTTTGTACTCGACCCGCGTGATGGACCATGAGCATCCGCCGCCGGGGCAGGCGATCGCTTGGTCGTCCGCAGGGCCTGCCTTCTCATCCACCGCGAAGCGTGTGCCGCAGATCGGGCAGAAGACCTCCCAGCGCGTTCCCATCACGATGCTCTCACACCGCAGAAGCAGCCGGACGCCCACGTCCTCGAGCAGGGATAGATCCAGCAGACCGGCGGCGTCGGAGTCGTAGAGCCGTTTCACGAGGGACTGCGGGACCTTGGGGGCCCAGCGGATCTTGGGGCTTTGCTGCATGAAACCGTCGTCCTCGCGAGGAGGCTGGACCGGTCGGTTGGTGGCTGCGATTGTATCCCCGCACGTCCATCCGCTCTTGGGGCCGACGGTACGTTCAGAAGTGCAGTTGAAGCCGGAGCGTCTTGGCCAGCGAGGCGGCGAGCCATCTCCGCAGAGGCGTCGCATCGCCAAGCCGGCGCAGCAGGTCCGTGTCGGCAGGCCCGCTCGACGTGCCGCTGAAGACATCCAGGGCCGCAACCACCCGCTGAGCGCGGGGCCGCAGGGGCGAGAGACGGATGTTGCGGCCACAGGCTGCGAACGGCCGGTCACCGTGCAGCCGGCCGCCGATGGCCCGGAGCACCAGCAGCAGATTGTCGGGGAATTCCCAGTGACAGGGCATGAGCAAATCAATAGCCAAGGCCAGTGAGATGTCCTGCGGTTGCCCATCCACCGTGTCATGAATCAACGTCGTTCGAGTGTGTCCGAGCGGATCCGCATCTCGGTTGTAACGATCTGTCAGAGGCCGACCACCGGGTTCGCCGTAATCGCCAAGATCGCAGGCCATCATCTCATAGGGATGATCCGGGTGCAGGAAATTGTCGATGCGCTCGATCACGCGATCCACTTGCCAGGCTTTGAGGCGTGTCTTCTCGCCGAGCCCCTTGAGCAGGTCGCCGGCGGAGATCGATCCGACTTGCGTGCCCGCGACGCGTTGTGGCTCATCCGCCTGCCACGCCCGCAGGATGTCGCAGGCGGCCTGCCAGGCCTGCTCGGCCGGATGCGGACCCGGGCTGGAGCGTCTGCCTGGTTGCTTGTCGGTGGCCCCGGCGCCGATGGCGTCAATCAGCAGCTCCAGTCGTCGTTCAGCTTTGTGGTGGCACGACTCGAACTGGCCGATCAAATTCCGGATGTGCAGGGAAGCGGTGTCCATGCGCTGGCCGGCCACACTGCGGTCAATCTCGGCCGTTTCCGGGTCAGCCCCCGCGTTCTGCCACCATCTGGACATGCTCACCATGCCTTTCGACGGCGGATCGTTGGGGATGAGTTCTCAATCCACGGCTCACGCACGGAACTCGGCGGCAAGCTGTTGCCTGCAAAGCTCCTCCCAACGCACGGCCGATCCAATCGTCTCTCCGGGAAGTATGAACCCGGTGATATACGATCACCATTATATGAACCCCCGGGCAATGGAAAGCCTTCCGCAGCCCGGCGGAAATCATTCGGCATTCGTCAGCTTGGCGTGGTTGGCGTAGAATAAAAAACGGGAAGTGAACGTGTAGCGGGGGCGGTGGCCACGGCATCTTCGATCGCCCGCTGGACGGGCGCAGCTTCACCCCCAATCCCTGACCCCTCATCCCCAATCCCCTTGCCTTCTTCCAAACCCATCCTCGGCCTGATCGGCGGCGTCGGCTCGGGCAAGAGCCTGGTGGCACGCCAGTTCGCGTCGCTGGGCTGCGCGGTGATCGACGCCGACCAACTTGCCCGTCAGGCCCTGGACCGCCCGGCGATCCGGGAGCAGCTTAGGCAGTGGTGGGGGCCCGACGTGCTCGACGAGGCCGGCCGGGTTGACCGCCGGGCGATGGCTCAGCGGGTGTTCAGCAACCCGCAGGAGCTTGCCCGCCTCGAGGGCCTGATCCACCCCGAGGTTCACGCCGGGAGGGAGCGTCTGCGGGGGCAATATCTGGCTGATCCGGACGTTGTAGCCATCGTCGAGGACTGCCCGCTGCTGCTGGAGAAGGGGATCGACGCCGGGTGCGACGTGGTGGTTTTTATCGACGCCCCCAGGGACGTTCGGCTGGCCCGGGTGGCGGCCTCCCGGGGATGGGCGGAGGCGGAATTGGACCGACGAGAAAAAAACCAGTGGCCACTTGACAAAAAGGTTCAGCGGGCCGATTATGTCATCAAGAACGATGCGGGCGTGCAGGAGTGCCTGACGCAGACCCGCCGCGTCCTCTCGCAGATTCTCCATCGCTAAACGACTGGGATCTTTCAAGAGACGCAACCGGCGCTCGAGTCCGGATCGCCGATTTTGGGCGGATCCACCCTCCTGCATCACGGCCTTTGAAACCCGCGCCGTCCACCCTCATGCCCGCCGGGCATTCGGCCTATTCCTCCTTATCCCCCGCTTGGCGCCTCGTCCCGCAGCATCCCACCGGCCGCACAACGTCATGGTTCATCAACCGCCTGCCTCCCGCTCGTGACCGCCCTCGATTCCCCACGGCTAACCGCCGATACCCCCTCTTTTTACTGCCTCGCACATGGCCCCGGCCGCCGGCCCGGGCTGGTTTCCTAGGAGTGTTTCGTCATGGCCGAAAGCAAGACGCCCGCCAAACGCGGTCGCAAACCCGCCGCCTCCAAAGCCGCTGCCGTCAGCCCTGAGGTTGAAACTCAGGAAGTTGCCGCCGACCCGGTGCCCGAGACGCCCGCCCCGGCCCCCGCGGCCGCCCCCCCCGTGCAGGCCACGCCGGCCAGCCGTCCCACGCGCGCCAGCCTGGGTATCGCCCCGCCCTCGGCGTCGGCGGCCCGTGAGTACTTCCGCGACCCGAACTCCGATGAGCAGCTCGAGGCTGAGACCCAACGCCGCTACGACGAGGCCAAGGTCCCGGACTTCAGTCTCCAGCAGCTCCAGAAGATGGCCGTCGAGGAACTGCACAAGATTGCCGAGGAGCAGGGCGTCAAGGCCTACCAGGGCCTCAAGAAGCAGGACCTGATCTTCAAGATCCTTCAGCACACCTCGACCAAGCAGGGCCTGATGTACGGCGAGGGCACGCTCGAGATCCTGCCCGACGGCTTCGGCTTCCTGCGCAGCCCCGAGTATTCCTACCTGGCCTGCCCGGACGACATCTACGTCTCGCCCAGCCAGATCCGCCGGTTCGGCCTGAAGGTCGGGCACGTGGTCCAGG
>JADZCW010000148.1 GCA_020851395.1 Phycisphaeraceae bacterium | reverse complement strand
CTTGTGCTGGCTCATCAGACGTCTGCACTCTTGCTCGAAGATCAGTGTGGCCTGGGGTTCGATGAACTGGACCGCCATGAGACACCTCCTTGCGTCTGCCGCGTGAACCTGTTGTCAACGCCGTCGCACTGTGTTGCCTCTTGGAACCTCCAATCCGGGTAATGCTTCGGGAGCTGATTTTTCAGGCGTTCAAACCCACAAGCAGCGCCTGCCGCAGGCGTCTGACTGCCGGGATGTCGCTTTCTCCACGCTGAAACAAGGAACCCGGAATACGAGTTGCTGCACGCTTGAACCATTGCCTCAGGATGATTGAATCACGTCCTGATCGGCGGTTATTATCCAGCTTAACGGTGACCCGATGCGAGTCAATCCGTTCTTGCATGGATAGGCGCTTTTTAACTTGTTGTTGACGCTTTCGGCCCGATGCGTCGGATTTCATCCGATCAACAGCCTCGCGGCGCTGATCAGACGTTGTGTAAGTTCATTCATATCCGTCGCGGTTGCCGCTCCGGAAGATTTAAGGCACCAGGTGGGAATCGTTCATCTGTTCGGGCGTTTCGTGGCCGTCGTAGTGGTCCAGGCCCTCGATCAGCCAGATGTTGTCCTGGCCGGCTGGGGAGGGCTTGGCCTGGGCGCTGTTGGGCAGCCAGGGCTTGTCGGACCAGACGGCTGAGCCGTCGCCGCGGAGGATGTTCTGACCGGCCTGCCCGTGCTGGGCGCTGGCGGCGTCTTGGGGCAGGTCTTTGCGGAAGATCAGGGTGGCCCGGCCGGTCCGCGGGTCGATGCGGATCATGAGCAAGGGGTTCTTGTCGGCCAGGATGGCCATGCCCGACGCCTGGTCAAGCGTCAGGGGCCGGCGGGTGAACTGGTTCTGGTAGCTGTAGGAGACGGCCGCGGGTTTGGGCCAATCGGTGGCCCGGGGGTCGACATTGGGCACGGCGTTGGCGTTCTCGGGACAGGCCAGGATGGCCGGGTTGACGTAGCCACGGCGGATCAGGAGGTAGAGCTGAGCGGAGTTCGAGCGGATGGTGCGGGGTGCCTGGCCGGCCTGCTGGGGCTGATCGGCGTTGTCCCGGCCGACCTCGTACCAGGGGTTACCGGGGGCGGCGGCCGGGGCGGCGATGCTGCCGTAGCGGAGCATCTGGCCCTGATGGTCCGCGGCGAAGGAGCCGATGCCCTGGCCTGCGGCGGCGAGGTTCTGCGAGCAGGCGACGCGGCGGGACTGGCTGCGCATCTGCCCCATCGAGGGCCAGAGCAGCGAGAACGCGGCGATGAGCACCGCGGCCGCGGCAGCCATGTCCGTCCAACGCCAACCCGGGGAGCCGCCACGCGACAGGGCCTCGACCTGCCGGCGGAAGCGTTCACGCTGACGGGCCTCGTCGACCTTGGCCAGCGTCCGGCTGACCAGGTCCGTCGAGGGATCGCCCGTCGGGTAGAGGGACACGAGCGAGAAGATCGCCCGCGCGCGCTGCACCCGGGCGGGGTCAGCCTGCTGGCCTTCCGTACCGGGGGTCAGGTTCAGCCGGCTCACCGCGGCGTCGACCGCCTGGGCATCGGCCGGGGTGAGCTGCTTGAACGGTCGAGTTGGATCTTCGTGCTGGGCCATGATTCTTTGAGCCTCCCCCTGCTGTCCGCCCGTAAAAAAGTCGGGCCTTTTCCCAACATACCCTACGTTCGTGGGGGGCCTAAGGTTTGTTCTCTTTTTTCCAGGCCTCGGCGAAGGCGGCCACGGCGGTGTGGAGCCTGCTTTTGACGGTTCCCAGGGGCACACCGAGCATCTGGGCGATTTCCTTATAGGGAAACTGATTGAAATAAGCCAAGATCAGGACTTCTTTTAGGTTCGATGGCATGGTGTCAATGGCCTCGCGGACCCGCTGGCGGACTTCCTCGGCCTCGGCGGCCTCATCGGGCAGGTCGATGTCGCTCTGGAGCAGGTCGAGGACCTGCGGGCCGGGCTCGTCGGCCGTGCCCAGGGGGGCGGAGAGCGTCCGGGCGTTGGCGGCGCTGTTCCTACGCAGCCAGTCCCGGGCCTTGTTCGCGGCGATGGTGAAAAGCCAGGGGCGGAAGCGTCGGCTTGTATCGAATGTGTCGATTGAGAGGTGGACCTGGAGAAAGGCCTCCTGGAAGAGGTCCTCAGCGATCATCCGTCGGCCCACGAAACGCATCAGGAAGTGGAAGAGCTCGACTTGGTATCGCTCGACGAGCTGGGCGTAGGCGGGCTCGCGGCCCTGACGGTAAAGCTCGACGAGCTGTTCGTCGGAAAGGTCCGCCAGGGGTGTGTCGTGGCCCTGCTCTTCCACCAACCGTCCCTCTTGTGACGACCGGCTTTCCCTGCCGGGTCAATCTGGGCGGGGAAAGCCCCCCTACTGTAATCGGTTTAGGACCAGTCCGGTGGCCAGCTTGGGGTAGAAGAAGGTGCTCTTCTGGGGCATCAGCTCGCCGGCCTCGCTGACGGACCGGACGGCGCGCAGCGGGGTGGGCTGGACGATCACGCCCATCTGCCAACTCGGGTCGGTGAGCAACGATTGCACTTCATCCAGGGCGTGGGGGAACTTCCAGGCCACCTGCTCGCCGGCGGTGCAGAAGGTCGGCTGGCAGATATCCTCGACTAAGAGGTGCTGGACGATGGCCACGTCCAAACTCCGCCAGGCGGGGCTGGCGTTGGGGAAGCGTTTGGCCAGGGGGTCGCCCCCGGAAGGCTGGACGATCCAGAAGCGATCGGCGGGCTTGGCCTCGTGTGGGAGATAGATGCCCAAGGCATTAACCCCCGCCCCCGGAAGGGCTTTCTCCAGGGCGGCAAGGTCGCTGCCCGGGAAGGCTTTCCAGGTCAGCATGCCGGCCGAGGCTTTTTGGAGCTTGGCCAAGCTGAAATCCTTCATGCCACCGAGGACGCGGTGTGTCGGCAGGACGATCATGCCCGGGTCCTCCATCGCGATCAGGACAAACATGCACCGCCGGGCCTGCGGGGGCACGGGCTGGCCGGACGACTCGAGCTCGCGCAGATAGTTCAATGCGGTGTTGTAACGGTGGTGGCCGTCGGCGATGAAGGTGTCGCGGCCGCGCAGGGCGGCGGTGATTTTCTCGAGGGTCGGGGCGTCGTCGACGGCCCAGACCTCGTGCAGGACGTTGTCGTTGACGG
>JADZCW010000147.1 GCA_020851395.1 Phycisphaeraceae bacterium | reverse complement strand
GGCGGCGGCCGAGGATCTTGCCGTTGGGGGTCAGCAGGCGGCGCAGGGCGTCGGCGTTCTTGTAGTCGACGTAGACGATCCCCGTGCTGGACTTGACGTTGACCTTGGTGCGCGGGGAGGAGAAACGGGTGAACTCGGCCATGATTCAGATACCTCCGTCGTGGGTGGTAGCCCCGTCACACGGGCGGGGCGACGGTGAACGAGCCAAATAGTTTAGCGGGTGGGGGTTGGGATGACAAACGCCCCGGCGTCAGCGCCACTGGCCGGGGGGACGATCCTTGCGGCTGATGTCGACGGGCGGCGGCGAGCCGGTCAATTGCCGCAAGGCGTGGAGGATTCGACGCTTGTAGGTCGGCAGATAGGGCCGTTCCATCTCGGTGTGGCCGGCAAGCAGGACGTGGACGCCGGACGCGGAGGCGGCCAGAAGGTCGTGGTGGCGCATCTCTCCGGTGACGAAGGCGTCGATGGCGTGCTGACGACGGGCGGAGTCGATGAGAGAACCGCCTGCACCGGCACATAGACCGACGCGGGCGATCTTCGGCCCCCCCCTGCTGCTGCCGGTCGGTGACGCGAGGTGCAGACGGGTGACCTTCAGACCGCGACGGATGCGTTGGGCGAGGATGGCGAAGGTGATGGGCTTGTCGAGGTGGATGACGCGTCCTTGGCCGGCGGCCATGGATGCACCGGGGGCTTGGGCGGGGTCGTCAGGGTTGCATGCGGTCTGAAGCGATGGACCCCGCTCAACGGCGAAGACGTAGAAGGCGGGTTCTTCGTAGGGATGGTGATGGCGCAGGGTCTGGAGCACGTCCTTGAGACGGTCGGGGGGGCAGACCATTTCCATGCGGAGTTCAGCGACGCGTTCAAGCCGGCCGGGCTGGCCCCGGCGGGGGCGTGAGCCCGTTCGGCCGAGGAAGGTCGCCTGTCCCTGGGCGCCAAAGCTGCAATGGGTGTAGCGGCCGATGACGCCGGCGCCGGACTGGGCCAGGGCTGTCCGGAGGCGGTCGGCGGTCTTCTGCGAACCGTCACGGTCCAGGGGGATGTAGGTGACGACCTGGAAGGTCTCAGGCTGATTGGGGGACTGGACCCAGGGCTTGATAGGGACGACCTCCCCCCTGCCGCAGAGCTTGGCCAGGAAGTCGTTGAGGCCTCCGGGGGCGGCGTCCAGGGCGGTGTGGGGGCTGTAGACAGCCAGGCCTCGTTGAGCCAGGCGGAGGATGAGCGAGCCCTTGGGATCGGTGGTCGTCAGGGACTTGAGGGGGTCAAAAATGGGCGGGTGGTAAGCGACGATCAGATCGGATCGGCGAGAAATCGCCTCCTCCAGGACAACGGGGGTCAGGTCGATGCACAGGAGGATCCGGCGGACGGGCTGGTCAGGGTCGCCGACGTGCAGGCCGGGCTTGTCCCAGTCGGCAGCGTAGTGCTCGGGGGCGAGCGAACGCAGGGCGTCAAGGATGGCTCGGAGCTTCATGGCTGTAGCTTAGCCCCGGGGCTTGAGTTGTGCAGGACGGGGGGGCGGCTGGCCGATGCAAAGAGATAGGGAAACCGGTGCTCCCCGGAGGCAGGGAGCGGGGTGTTTTTTTTGCTGGGCCGCTCATGAAGAAGCTGGGAGACGTCATCAAGCCGAGTCCGCCCGCCGAGGCGACGCGTCGTGCGCCGTTGGGCGAGGCATCGGGGACGGCGAACCGGATCGCCCGGGGGCTGTCGCTGCTGAGCCGGTCGCAGGACCAGGTCGAGCAGCGACTGGCTGTGAGCGTGCAATCGGTCAAGGCGGCCGAGGCGATGGTCAGCGAGTCGATCAGCGAGCTCGACGCGCTGCGGGCGGAGCAGGATGAGCTCCGCCAGCAGATGCGAGAGGAAGTCGTGCAGTCGCTGCGGAGCTATGACCAGTGGGTCGGACGCGTCGAACGCGACGTGACGGAAGTGGTGCACCTGCTCGACGAGCGGCTTGCGAGCCTCGAGAGCAAGTGGGAGAAGATGCAGGGACAGCTCCAGGCGATGGTGCATCGGGCCGAGGCGCTCTTGGATCAGAGCGTGGTGCTGCTGGGGCGCGGGCCGGTGAAGAACGAGCAACCTCCGATGACCAGTGCCGTGACCGTGACCAAGCGTGAGCCGGCGACGCCTGTGTCGGTGCCGACGAAGGTGGTGGTCGCGCCCATGCGGCTGGAGCCCGCCAAGCCCGCGGTCCGTGCGGCCAAGCCGGTCAAGATGGACATGCAGAGTGCCCCGCAGAGCCCCCCCGCGGCATCGCCGGCGGACCGGGTCTTCAGCAAATTGCTCCAGCAGATGGGGCGACCAGGCGTTGACACGTCCCCAAAGACGGAAGATGCCAAGCAACAGCCCACGCCCGAGGCGGACGCGGCCTAGGTGGGCGCGTGGCAAGGGATCGGTGGACAGAACTTAATTGAACATCTGCATCTGGTGCCGTTCGAGGCCGAGCTTCGAGACGGGGCGGTCGACCTCGATGCGGTACTTGCCGTTGAAGCAGGCGGTGCAGTAGTGCTCGGCCGGGCGCTCGACGCAGGTAAGCATGCCCTCGTGCGAGAGGTAGTGGAGGCTGTCGACCTCGAGGTACTCGCCGATCTGCTTGATGGTTCGCCCGTTGGCCACGAGCTTGGCGGGGTCGGGGAAATCGATGCCGAAGTAGCAGGGGTGGCGGATCGGCGGGCAGCTGATGCGGAGGTGGATCTCCTTGGCCCCGGCCTTGCGGAGCTGGATCATCTTGCCGTGCGTGGTGGTGCCGCGGACGATCGAGTCGTCGACGACGATGATGCGCTTGCCGGCGATGATGTCGGAGACGGCGTTGAGCTTGAGCTGGACGGCGGCGTCGCGCTGGCGCTGGGTGGGCTGGATGAACGTCCGGCCGACGTAGCGGTTGGGGACGATGCCCTCGCGGAGTTCGATGCCGCTGGCGCGGGCGTAGCCCATGGCGGCGGAGCGGCCGGAGTCGGGCATGGGGATGACGTAGTCCGCCTCGACGGGGGCCTCTTGGGCCAGTCGCTCGCCGAGCTTCTCGCGGACGAGCTGGACGGTCTGACCGAAGACCTTCGAGCTGGGGTTGGCGAAGTAGATGTGCTCGAAAATGCAGTGGGCGGGCTGCTGGGCGTCGGCGAAGCGGCGAGTGGTCACGCCCTGGTTGCTCAGGGTGACGATTTCGCCGGGCTCGATCTCGCGGACGAGCTTGGCGCCGATGACGTCCAGGGCGACGGTCTCGCTGGCGACGCAGTCGTGGCCGTCCTCGGTCTTGCCCAGGACCAGGGGGCGCCAGCCCCACGGGTCGCGGGCGGCCTCGATGCGGTCCTTAAACAAAAACAGGAGGCTGTAGGCCCCCTGCAGGTGGAGCAGAGCTTCGACGACCGGGTCGGTCTTGGACAAGTGATGCGAGGCGAGCAGGTGGAGGATGACCTCGGTGTCGGTGGAGGTGTGGAAGATGTGGCCGCGGGTCTCGTAGGCGCGACGGAGGACGTCGGCGTTGACGAGGTTGCCGTTGTGGGCCAGGGCGACCTGGCCGCCGATGTATTCCTCGAGCAGGGGCTGAGCGTTGCAGGAGCGGTTCGAGCCAGTGGTCGAGTAGCGGTTGTGGCCGATGCCGCCGATCCCGGGGAGGGATTGGAGGATCGGGCCGGTGAAGACCTCGCTGACCAGGCCCATGCCGACGTGGGCCTTGAGCAGGGCGCCGTCGGTGACGGCGATGCCGGCCGACTCCTGGCCGCGGTGCTGCTGGGCGAACAGGCCCATGTAGCAGCGCATGGCGCAGTCCGGCGCGCCCCAGATCCCGAAGACGCCGCACTTGTGCTTGGCTTGTGAGTCCATGAAGGGGTCCGGTGATGGCCAAAATCACGGCCGATCCCAGTGACGGTGCACGTTAGCGGGCGGTGAGCGCCCGGTCAAGAAAGCCCCCAACTTTCCCCCGGAAGCGCCGCCGTTGTCCCCGGGAGGCGGGGACATCAAGGCTGTGGATTGTAGGAGGCGTTTAGGGCAAAGACTGGCCGGAGTCGTCGGCGGTGTTCTCGGGCGGATCGGGCGTGCCGAACTCGTGCTGGAGGTAGCGGGCGACGTAATCAATGATGCTCATGGCCTGGGGGATTTGCGGGTTCGAGGTCGGGCCCATGGGCTCGAATCGCATGTTCTTGAAACGGCGGACGGCCTCGTCCAGGGGCAGGCCGTACTGGAGGGCGAGGCTCAGGGCCCGGCAAAAGGCCTGGGCCAGGCCGCTGAGAGTCGAGCCCTCCTTGGCGATCTTGATGAAGACCTCGCCGGGCCGGCCGTCGTCGAACAGGCCCACGGTGAGGTAACCCTCATAGCCCATGATCTGGAACTTGTGGGTGATTGACCGGCGGGTCGGGGGCATGGCCCGGCGCTGGGGCGGTGGAACGGGTGAGGACGGGGGCTGGACCATGGGGTCACTTTAGCCGGGCGGGGCGAGGCTGAACAAGCGACAACGCGGTCCCCACCGCCGGGGCGAGGCTGATAGACTCCCGGGGCGTGAGCACTTCACGAGCCAAGACACCCCCCCTGCCGACGGCGACCGTCCGGGCGATTCGCCGGCGGCTGCTGGCGTGGTACGACCGACACGCCCGAGCACTGCCTTGGCGGGCCAGCGGGTCGCGTACGGTCAATCCGTACCACGTGCTGGTCAGCGAGGCGATGCTGCAGCAGACGCAGGTGGCCACGGTGGTGCCCTACTTCCATCGCTTTGTCGAACGGTTCCCGACGCTGGCGGATCTGGGGGCGGCGACGGAGCAAGAGGTGCTGCGCTTGTGGCAGGGACTGGGGTACTACCGGCGGGCGCGTCACCTGCACGCGGCGGCGCGGGCGGCGGTGGCGGAGCATGGCGGGAAGTTACCGCAGGACGTCGACGACCTTCTCAAGCTTCCGGGGGTCGGCCGGTACACGGCCGGGGCGGTGGCGTCGATCGCCTTCGGGAAGCGGGCGGCGCTGGTGGATGGGAACGTCAAGCGGGTGCTGGCGAGGCTGATGGCGATCCGGGAATCGGTGGATGATCGTCAGACGGACAAGAGGATCTGGGAGCTGGCGGAGGAGCTGGTGCCGGCGGAGAGACCTGGGGGTTTTAATCAGGCGATGATGGAACTTGGCGCGGTGGTCTGTTTGCCGCGGGGGCCGCGGTGCGGGGAGTGCCCAGCCAGCCGATGGTGTGCCGCTCGCAAGCAGGGCCTTGAGCAAACGCTGCCGATCCGGGCGTCGCGACGCAAGCCGCGGGCGGTTGAGCATCACATGTTGGCGATTGAGCGGGATGGTCAATGGCTTTTCATGCGGAGGCTCGCGAAAGGGCTGTGGGCTGGGATGTGGCAGATGCCGACGGTCGAGCAGCAGAGCATGACGGGCCGATCGCTGGCGGCGTGGGCGGGGAAGGATCTGGGGTTAAAAGTAACGACGCCCGTAAAGATGGGGAATTTTGCCCATCAGACGACGCACCGTCTTATCCATTTCACACTCTGGCGTTGCCGGGCGCTTTGTGAGGATCGGGTCATGGATGACGCGACATGGCGATGCCTCGGCCCGATGGGGACGGCGGATCTGCCGGTGTCGAATCCGCAGCGGAGGGCTGTGGCGTTGCTCGAAGGCTCGCGATAGCGGCCATGCGAAGTCCTGACGGTACGATCGCGAACACGACATGAATGCCAGAGCCGGGGTTCATAGTTTCGAATCGCAAGCCGGGAAAATATCGTGGTTAACACTATTTTCTCTTCTTTCTTCGGGTTTTCGCGGTATATTTGCACTCAGTGATATGCCAGTCATTGGAGCGTTTGCCGCATTCGTAAGTGGTGATCGCGACTCAACGATCCACACGGCGCCGGGTAGAGCAGAAATTGCAGGCCATCCGTAGCTGGGGTGAGTCACAAATTCAGCGGCTGTTGACGTTGACGCCGGAAGACATATTAGGGGCATTCGCAGGCAGCCTCACACAAGGAGAGAACGTATGCGATCGAGTATTAGCGTGACCTGTCTGTTGGCTCTGTGCCTGGCCTGGCCGGCGGGCGCGGCGCTGTCGGACAATCTTTTTGTCAACGGTGATTTCGAGAGCACGGCCAACATCCGCAACACCACGGCGCCAGACGGCGCTGAACCCCATCATTTCAGCCAGACCTACGACCTAGGCGGCTGGTTCTCCCACTGGGGACCGCGCAACAACCCCGGCGGCCTCGGCGGGATCTCCCTCTTTGACGACCCCCGCGACGTGAACGTCGTCGGCGGCAACAACATGGCGACCGGCACGCTGGGCAACTTCAACCGCTCGGTGGACCCGCTGAACCCGGGCAACCACATCCTCGAATCCGTCATGTTCCGGCCCAGCGCTTCGCAGTGGATCGCCGCCCCGGCCAACCAGGTCCCCGGGCCCATCCGATTCAGCTACGATTTCCTGATCCACGACGGTTACACCTACGACTCCTGGGGCACGATCAGCGTTTACGGCATGAACTACCTGCCCCCGGACGGCATCACCGTCTTCCGTGATCCATCGCCCGGCGCTCCCAACGCCACCTACAACATCCTCGACCCTGACCTCAACCCCGACGACGGACAGCTCCTGTTCTCGTTCACCTACGGCGAGTGGATCGACGGCTCGACCAACGGCATCGACCCGCCCTTCGTCTACAACGACCTCTGGAACCACTACGACACCGCCGAGTACCTGACTGACATCAATGGCGCGCCCATCGAGCCCGACGGCTCACCCGACTACCAGTGGTGGGGCCCGCGCACCGTTATCCAGTCGATTGACCAGACCTATGATTACTACGTCGTGGCCATCAATGAGTGCATCTACGACGAGTCCGACCCCTACTTCTGGCTCTATGACTGGCGGATCACGCCCGAATTCCAGTTCGGCTACGACAACATCAACCTGCAGGTCTCGGTCGCCGACGCCCGCGACCCCTTCAGCCCCGGCGACATGAACCTCGACGGCCTGGTCAACGTCCAGGACATCAACCCCTTTGTCACCGCCCTGGGCTCCGAGGCCGCCTACATGGCCTACCTCAACGG
>JADZCW010000146.1 GCA_020851395.1 Phycisphaeraceae bacterium | reverse complement strand
GGCTCGGTGAAGGGCTCGACGGAGTTGAACATGTCGCCGAGTGGGCCACGGGAGCGGCGGTGGATGCTCAGGCCTAGCTTGTCGTAGAGGCCGCCTAGGACGAGCTTGCCGCCGACGACGCCGATGGAGCCGACGATGCTGCCGTCGAGGACGTAGATCTGTTGGCCGGCGGAGGCGATGTAGTAGCCGCCGCTGGCGGCCATGCGGCCGACGGAGACGTAGACGGGCTTGGTGCGAGCGGTGGCGCGGACGGCCTGCCAGATGACCTCACTGGCCAGGGCGGAGCCGCCGGGGGAATCCAGGGCGATGACGACGCCCTTGACGCGGGGCTCGTCCTGGGCGTCGCCGAGGATCTTGACCATGGTCTTGCTGCCGATGGAGGCGTCGACGAAGACGCCGGCGTGCTGGGGGGGAGCGAGGGAGCCGTCCGCGGAGCTCTCGCCGGACATGATCGGGCCCCGGGCGTGGAGGACCATGATCGAGTCGCGGGTGATGCGCTGTCGGCCGCGTTGGAGGAGCATCTGGAAGAAGGCGAAGGGATTGGAGGCGTCGAGGCGGGTGTCCTCGGCGAAGCCCATGGAGCGGTCCCAGGAGAAGTCGTCGCCGAAGGCGGTGGTGGTGGCGTCGACCATGTCGCGGTCGGTCAGCTCGTCGACGAGGCCGGCCTTGACGTAGTCTTCGTCCTGCATGGACCAGACGTCGGTGAGGGCCTTGTCGAACTCGGGCTGGGACATCTGGCGGCGGGAGGTGACGACGTGGACGATCTGGGAGTAGAGGTCGTCGAGGAGCTGGTCGAAGTTCTGGCTCCACTCGGGGCTGGGGGCGGAGCGGGTGTAGGGCTCCATGGCGCCCTTGAATCGGCCGACCTGGAGCATGTCGGCCTTGACGCCGATCTTGTCGAGCAGGCCCAGGAGGTACATCTCCTCGACGCCGAGGGACTCGAGCATGAGGAGTCCCTTGTGCTGGAGGAGGATGCGGTCGGCGGAGCAGGCGAGGAGGTAGGAGGTGAGGGTGTAAGACTCGGCGAAGGTGAGGATGCGTTTGTCGGCGGCGCGGACGCGGTCGATGGCGCCGGAGATCTGCTGGACCTGATTGAGGGTGAGTTCGGCGTCGTCGAGGTAGATGACCACGCCGCGGTAGGCGGGGTCGGTGGCGACGGTGTCGAGCTGGGCCAGGACGCGGGCGAGGGTGGGCTCATCGTCCTCGGTGGGGACCCAGGCGACGGGACGGACGCCGTCGCGGAGTCGGCCGGAGATCTCGAGCCAGCCGACGAGTTCGCCGAGGGACTCGGTGGTGGGCGAGGGCTGGGTGTCGGCGGAGGAGGCGTCAGCGGGTTCGGTGTCGGCGGGCTGGGTGGCGGGGGTGTCGGTGGTGTCGGTGGGCTGGGCGAGTGCGAGGGTGGGGAGGAAGAAGGTCAGGAGCAGGAGGGAGAGGCAGAGCCATCGCGAGGCGGGGGATTGCGGGAGGGTTTGGGGCATGAGGAGGACTCCACGGCAAGCGGTGGGCGATGGCGGCGATTGCGTCCAAAATGCTCCAAAAGCATAAGCTCTGAGGGGGAAGACGTCCTGTGCGGGGCGGGGTGTTGGGACTAAGATAGGCCAGAACCTTTCAGTCGGTCAGGCCGGCGGCCCGATCAATCCGGAAGGCGGCCCTGTGGGCCGCGAGCCGACGTCACCCCCCTTTCCAGCGGCGTGGCAGCCTATGAGCCTGTCGAAGCTCAATCATTTGGACCCGGCGGTGGTGAGGCGCGTGTACGCGGAGGTGGTGCCGGCGCGGATGTGGGAGTACCTGGCGGAGTTCGACCCGCTGCATCTGTCGGGTGGGCCCGAGAACCCCCGGACGTTCACGGTGGTGGCGACGCCGGGGCGAGCGGACGCGCACCTGCGGGCGCCGGCGGATCGTGTCGGGGGGGAGTATGCGCTGAGCCTGGACCTGGATGACCTGGGGGCGAATCAGCTGGAGCTGAGCTTCGTGGTGATCAACGACCTGCGGAGCCGGCGGTACAACATCGACGTGGACGAGCAGGGGCGGATGAATCTGCTGGACACGGCGAGCAGGAACATCCCGCAGGAGATCGAGGCGATGCGGGCGGGGCTGGGGCCTTGCCAGGTTCGGCCGGGGCTGCGGATGCTGCACGAGCTGCTGGCGAGGCTGGAAGATCTGGGGAAGAAGCTGGGGTATGTGGCGATCAGCCTCGAGCCGCTGACGTATCACAGCACGCTGATGTACGAGAATTACGGGTTCGGGTACCTGACGGGGTACAGCCGAATGGTGCAGATCAACCAGGCGTTCGGGGCGGGTGGCGTGCTGGCGCGGGCGATGGATGGGTCGACGCCGTTCCGGGGGACGGAGGCGGGCGGGGCGGAGTCGCCTTACGGACGGAGCTGGGCGATTCACGACGGGATCCTGGAGAAGCTCGACGGGGATGCGCACCTGGAAGTGCACCTGGTCAAGCCGATCGGGGTAGACTGCAAGCAGAGGACGTTCGACCTGAACGTCAGGGCGGGGACGACGAAGGATTAAGAGACGGGTTTCTCGGGGCAGGTTCGCGCGGGTCAGGCGGCGGGGTCGGTGTGCGCGTCGACGTCGAACTCGCCGAGGAGGCATCGGCAGCGGATGCGGAAGCCGCCGCCGTCCTCGGGGGGGACGGGGTCGCAGGCAAGGACCTTGGCGAGGATGGGGGGACGGTCCTGGTCGGTGGAGAAAGAGAGTCGCTCGCCGGGGAGGACTGGGGCGTTGGTGTGCAGGGCGATGCCGTGGGCGGAGACGTTGATGACTCGGACGTCGGAGAGGGGCAGGACGGGGACGGCGCGCGAGACGGCGATTGGCTCGGCGGGCTGGGTGCGGGTCTCGGCGCGGCGTTCGGCCTGGGCGATGGGTGGGGTGTATGGGTTCACGGGGATTCCTCCCGCTGTAGGTGTGGATGGAAGCTGTTGGGTTGGAGTGGGAGCGTCGTCAGGTCACCAGCCGTGGATGAGCCTGGCGGGCATGCGTCCCTGGATGAGCCGGCAGTGGGTGACCCGGTTGTCGGGCTGGCCGACGGCGGGGTCTTGACTGAGGGCCTCGAGGGTGACGCGTGCGTCGGCGAGCTTGGCCGAGGCGTCGGCGAGGCTGAGCATCACGCGCGCGCCGGGCGGCACGGGGGTGATGGTGGTGAAGGAGAGTCCGCCGGCGGAGACGTTGACGAGCTCGACGTGACGGAGGACCTCGATGGGCTCGTTGACGGCGTCGATCACGACGGCTTGGACGAATCCGAGGCCGGCGTGGCCGGCGAGACGCTTATCCTGGCGGCGATCGGCGATCGCCTGGGTGTTTGTGGTGGTCATGAGACTGCCCCCTGCCGTGGTGACGGCAAGAATTCCCCCCTCCTGGCATCGGCTGGCGGGGAGTTGGGGTTAAGGGCGGCGCGATTCTTTCAGGTGGGATAGACGGAATAAACGGTGTGGCAAGGGGTTAGGGCGCGGGGCGGGGAGATGCAGATAAGAACCCAGGCATGCCATGCCTGGGCTTAGGAGTACGAGGGGGGCGCATGTCGAGGGATACCGGGATAACTTCCGGGGGGGGGTCCGGAGGTTAGGCGTCTTCGCGGTCGATGACTCGGTAGTTTTCGCGCTCTGCTCGGCCGCGGAGGGGGTAGTCCTTGCGGAGGGGGAAGGCGGGGTAGTCCTCCCAGAGGAGGATGCGACGCAGGTCGGGGTGGCCGTCGAAACGGATGCCGTACATGTCGAAGACTTCGCGCTCGGTCCACTCGGCGCCGGGCCAGATGTCGGTGACGCTCTCGAGGTGGAGGGCGGGGTCGTCCTGGTTGCCGGTGGTGTCGAGGGTGGGGTCAAGCATCGTCTTGACCAGGAGGCGGAGGTTCTGGCTGGTGCTGACGAGGTTGTAGATCACCGCGAAACGGCCCGCCGGCCCCGGAAGTTTGGCGTCGGACGGCTTGGGGTAGTTGAGGTAATCGACGGCGGTGACGTCGGAGAGGAAGTCGTAGTCGCAACGGGGATCGTGGCGGAGGAAGGTCATGATCTGGTGGAGGTTCTGGCGGGGGACGACCAGGGTGGTCTGTCGGCGGAACTCGGTGGCGAGGAACTTGAGCTGGTGGAAGCGCTGCTTGACCAGGGGGAGGGTGGGGTGGTCGAGGTTGGGCTGGGGCATGGGAGGGCCTGGGGGGTTATGGATTGCCGATTTGCGATTGCCGATGTGGGGGATTTTAGCGGCTTAGGCGGGGGAGGGCACGGTCTGGAGGACCTCGTGCATGATCTGGGAGGCGGCGTGGCCCTGCTCGTCGCGGGCGAGGGGCTGGACGACGATGCGGTGGACGCAGACGGGCAGGACGTTGGCGCGGATGTCCTCGGGAATCAGATAGTCGCGTCCGGCGAGGAAGGCGGTGGCCTTGGCGGCGTGGATGAGAGCGAGGGCGCCGCGGGTCGAGACGCCGATGCGCAGGCCGGGGTGCTTGCGGGTGGCGGCGGCGAGGCGGACGACGTAGTCGTATAGGGAGGGCTCGACACGGACGGCCGGGACTTGCTCTTGGAGGTTCAAGAGTTCCTCGGCGGTCATGACGGGCTCGAGGCGGATGAGCTCGTTGCGGAGGGGGTCGACCTGGAGGATGGTGGCCTCGTCGTCGGGGGCGGGGTAGCCGAGCTTGATGCGCATGAGGAAGCGGTCGAGTTGGCTTTCGGGGAGGAAGTAGGTGCCCTCGAAGTCGAAGGGATTCTGGGTGGCGACGACGAGGAAGGGTTGGATGAGCTTGCGGGTGTGGCCGTCGATGGAGACCTGTCCCTCGTTCATGGCCTCGAGGAGGGCGGACTGGGTTCTTGGGGTGGTGCGGTTGATCTCGTCGGCGAGGACGATGTTGGCGAAGATGGGTCCGGGCTTGAAGAGGAACTCGGCCTTGTTCTGGTCCCAGACGGTGACGCCGAGGATGTCGGCGGGGAGGAGGTCGGGGGTGAGCTGGATGCGGGCGAGGGAGCAGTCGAGGCTGCGGGCGAGGGCGCTGGCGAGGAGGGTCTTGCCGACGCCGGGGACGTCCTCGATGAGGATGTGTCCGCGGGCGAGGAGGCAGACGAGGACCTGGTCGACGGCGGAGGCTGGGCCGAAGTAGACCTTTCGGATGTTGGCGCGGAGGCGTTCGACGGCGGCCATGGGGGGACAGTATAGCGGGGGGTGATGGACAGGGATTGGGGGTTGGGGATTGGGGATTGGGGCCGGAGCAACCGAGGGCCGCTTCCGGGGGTGAGTTTGGGGGATCAAGGGGTTATGAGCCGATAAACGGTGGGTGACAGGTAGAATGTCGCGTGTGAGATGCGTCGTCCCCCCCTGCTTGCGGGTGTCCAGTGCCGACCTTTGAACGATTCACCGAGCTGAGCCGGCGTCTGCATGGGTACGCGGCCCATGAGTGGCCCGAGGTGCTGGTGGAGCTGGCGATCATCTGGGCGGTGGTGTACTTCATCGTGCGGTTCCTGCGTGGGACGCGCGGGGCGCGGGTGATCAAAGGATTAGGACTGATCCTGCTGTTCGCGACGCTGGTGATCCAGGTCTTGGGCCGGGAGAGCGCGTTCGAGAGGTTGAAGTATCTGTACAGCAACGCGCTGACGTTCATCACGTTGGCGATGGTGATCGTGTTCCAGCCGGAGCTTCGGCGGGCGTTGACGCGGTTGGGGGAGGCGAGCCTGTTCCGGCAGGGCGGGGTGCGGACACAGCGGGTGATCGACCAGATCGCTGAGGCTGTGGCGTACATGAGCAAGAACAAGATCGGGGCGTTGATCGCGCTGGAGCGTCAGGTGGGGTTAGGAGGACTGACGGACACGGGGACGAAGCTGGACGCGGCGGTGACGGCGGAGCTCTTGAGCACGATTTTCTGGCCGGGGTCGGCGTTGCATGACATGGGGGTGGTGATCCACGGGGACCGGGTGGTGGCGGCGGCGGTGCAGTTCCCGCTGGCCGAGGGCGAGCACTTCAGCACGGAGCTGGGGTCACGGCATCGGTCGGCGATCGGGCTCAGCCAGGAGACGGACGCGCTGGTGGTGATCGTCAGCGAGGAGACGGGGACGATCAGCCTGGCGGAGCGGGGTCAGATGGTGAGGCACTTGACGATCGATCAGCTGCGGAAGGAGCTGGGGCGCGGGCTGGCGAAGGCGACGGGGCCGCAGACGGGGGGGACGGACGAACACCACGAGGCGGAGCCGGGCGAGGCGACGGTGTGAGTGTGAGTGTGAGCGTGAGCGTGAACGGAACGTGATCGGGGACGCATGACGATGAACGTGCTGACGACCCTGTGGCGCAAGATTGAGACGTTCTTCATCGTCACGTTCGTGACGTGCCTGGTGTGGGTTTACGCGGAGGGGGAGAGCGCGCGGACGGGCCGGGTGACGGCGACGCTGCAGTTCGTTTCGTCGGCGGGTCAGACGCTGGCGATCGAGCCGGCGGAGCGGGTGGTGGAGCTGCAGTACCGTTGCTCGACGAGCGAGGAGCAGCGGCTGCGGGAGCTGGTGCGGAGGCCGCTGGGGATCGAGATCCGGTCGGATCAGCAGGCGGAGAGCGTGAAGTCGGTGTCGCTGCGGGACAGGATCCTGACGGACACGGCGATCGGTCAGATGGGGGTGCAGATCGTGTCGGTGGACCCGGAGGCGGTGGAGCTGCGGGTGAGGGAGTTGGAGAAGGTGTCGCTGCCGATCGTGGCGTCGCCGGGGAAGCTGCGGCTGGCGGGGCCGGCGACGGTGGAGCCTGGTCAGGGGACGGTGCTGGCGCCCAAGAGTCTGGCGCCGCTGCTCGAGGGGGCGAGGTTGACGGTGCGGCTGGACCAGACGAACCAGCCGATCGAGCCGGGGAAGGAGTACAAGTTCAAGCTGCCGATCGAGCCGCCGGACGTTTTGACGGGCAGCGGGGTGATGATCGAGCCGGCGCGGGCGGAGGCGACGTTCAGCGTGGTCAGCAGCAGCCAGACGTACACGCTCGAGCATGTGCGGATCATGATGGTGGTGCCGCCGCGGCTGTTCACGCGGTATGACGTGGTGCTGAAGGATGACTTGTTGGTGCTGTCCGAGCCGGTGGAGGTGGTCGGTCCGAGCGACAAGATTGAGCAGTTGCGGGCTGGGCCGGACCGGGTGGTGGCGTTGCTGAGGCTGTCGGCGGAGGACCTGGCGAAGGGGATCACGTCGAGCCAGGTGGAGCTGACGCTGCCGGAGGGGGTGACGACGAGGCTGCCGGCGCCGCGGCTGAATTTCGAGATTGTGCCGCGGAAGGCGGAGGGGGGGACGACGGGCGGGGTCGGGGGGTAAGGGTTGGGGGTTGGGGGTTGGGCGGCTACACTTTGGTGTTCTTGAGGACCCCCCCTGCCGGCGGGATTTGCCGCTGTTTGGAAGGCTGCCATGACGACCACCGCTGCTGTTGACGTTGCTGGGTACTGCCGGGCATTGGCGGATCGGGCTGTGAGGGCCAGCCGGTCGGTGGCGATGACGCCCGGGACCAAGCGGGCGGCGGCGCTCGATGCGGTGGCCAGGGCGCTGGTGGAGCAGACGGGGGTGATCGTGGCGGAGAACGCCAAGGATCTCGAGGCGGGGCGGAAGGCGGGGCTGTCGTCGGCGATGCTGGATCGGCTGCGGCTCGAGGAGAAGCGAGTGGCGGCGATGGCGGAGTCGGTGCGGCAGATCGCGGGGCAGACGGACCCTGTGGGGCAGGTGATCGAGGGGCAGGTGCGGCCCAATGGGCTGCGGCTGGAAAAAGTGCGCGTGCCCATCGGGGTGGTGCTGATCATTTTTGAGAGCCGGCCCAACGTGACGTCGGATGCGGCGGCGCTGTGCCTCAAGAGCGGCAATGCGGTGATCCTGCGCGGGGGCAAGGAGGCGCTGCACTCAAACGCGGCGATCGCCAAATGCATCGGGCAGGGACTCATCGCGGCGGGGGTCGATCCCCACGCGGTGCAGGTGGTCGAGACGACGGACCGGCGGGCGGTGGGCGAGCTGCTGGCGATGCAGGGGAAGATCGACCTGTGCATCCCCCGCGGGGGCGAGTCGCTGATCCGGGCGGTGGTGGAGCAAGCGCGGATCCCCGTGATCAAGCACTACACGGGGAATTGTCATGTGTACGTCGATGCGTCGGCGGAGGCGGAGATGGCGGTGAGGATCACCGTCAACGCCAAGGTGCAGAGGCCCGGGGTGTGCAACGCGGCTGAGACGCTGCTGGTGCATCAGGATGCGGTGAAGAACGGGCTGTTGGTGAAGATCTGCCAGGCGCTGGCGGAGAAGAAGGTCGAGCTGCGCGGGTGCCCCCGGACGCGGGCGGCGTTTGCGGGGGCGAAGGCGGCGGTTGATGCGGACTGGGACGCGGAGTACCTGGACCTGATCATGGCGGTGAAGGTGGTCGACTCGCTGGAAGAGGCGGTCGAGCACATCAACCGGCATGGGTCGAAACACACCGACGCGATCGTGACCGAGGACTACGCGGCGGCGGAGACGTTCCTGGCGGCGGTGGACTCGGCGAATGTGTTCGTGAACTGCTCGACGCGGTTCAGCGACGGGGGTGAATACGGGTTAGGCGCGGAGATCGGGATCAGCACGGACAAGATCCACGCGCGCGGGCCCATGGGGGCGGCGGACCTGACGACGTACAAGTGGGTGGCGAGGGGGAATGGACAGGTTCGTGGCTAACAGAGGCTGGGATGCGATGCTGAGCTCAGATGTTCGGCTGATCTGTTTTGATCTGGGGCGGGTGCTGATCCGGATCTGCGATGACTGGCGGCAGGCTTGCGGTCTGGCGGGGGTGTCCCTGCCGGAGGGGTTGCTGTCGGCCGAGCGGGTGGCGCGGTTCAAAGAGGTGGGCGTGGCGCATGAGCTGGGGCGGATCAGCAATGAGGCGTTCTATGAGCAGGCGGGGGAGGCGGTGGGGCTGGCGGCGGGGGATGTGCAAAAACTGCTGGAGGTGTGGCTGCTGGGGGCGTATCCGGGGGTGACGGGGCTGATCGATTACGTGATGGGGCTGGACGTGCGGACGGCGTGCCTGTCGAACACGAATGCTTGTCACTGGGCGATGATGACGGGCAAGACGGGGCCCAATGCGCTGCCGCTGGGGCGGTTGCACTATCGATTCGCGAGCCAGGAGGTGGGGTTGGCCAAGCCGGATGGGGCCATATTTGAGCATGTCGAGAGGACGACGAAAGTGCGGGGTGGGGAGATCCTGTTCTTTGATGATCATGGGCCCAACATCGAGGCGGCACGGAAACGAGGATGGAGGGCGGTGCAGGTGCCGCAGATGGATGACCCGCCGGGGTGGATTCTGGATCGGATCAAGGCGGGGAAGTATTGAGGTCAGCCGACGTCGACGAGGCCTAGGGATTGGCCGTGCTCGCGCTGGAGGGTCTTGCGGAGGAGCCGCCATTGGGTGTCGTGGAGGTCGGGGTCGGCGGCGACGATGGCGTCGGCGTCGCGCTTGGCCATGCGGAGGAGGTCGAGGTCCTGGGGGAGATTGGCGACGCGCAGGGGCGGGGCGCCGCTCTGACGGGTGCCGAAGAATTCGCCCATGCCACGGATGGAGAGGTCGGCCTCGGCGATGGCGAAGCCGTCGGTGGTGGCGGCTAGGGCGCGTAGGCGCTCTTGAGCGTCTTCGGTGGCGGGGTCGCCGACGAGGACGCAGACGCTCTTGCGGCGGTGGCCCCCCCTGCCGACGCGGCCTCGGAGCTGGTGGAGTTGGGCCAGACCAAAACGCTCGGCGTGCTCGACGATCATGACGGTGGCGTTGGGGACGTCGACGCCGACTTCGATGACGGTGGTGGCGACGAGGACGTGGATCTTGCCGGCGCGGAACTTGTCCATGATGGCCTGACGGGTCTGGGGCTTGAGGCGGCCATGCACGGCGGCGACGAGGTGGCGGCGGCAGTAGCGGTCGGCGAGGAGCTTGACGTGGGCGCGGACGGATTTGAGCCCCCCCCCGGAAGTGCCCCCGGAAGTGCCCCCTTCCGAATCTTCGCTGGCGGGGTCGATGGCGGGGACGACGACGTAGGCTTGCTCGCCTTCGTCGAGGCGCTTGACCATGAACTGGTAGACCTCGTCGGCTTTTTCGGGGGGGACGACGCGGGTGGCGATGGGGGATCGGCC
>JADZCW010000145.1 GCA_020851395.1 Phycisphaeraceae bacterium | reverse complement strand
GCCGACGAACTTCTGCACCACCTGGCCGCCCTGGAAGACCATGACGGTGGGGATGGCGCTGATGTTGTACTTGATCGAGACGTCGCGGTTGTTGTCGGTGTCGACCTTGCCGACCTTGATCTTGCCGCCGAACTCGTTGGCCAACTCCTCGATGGTCGGGGCGAGCATGCGGCAGGGCATGCACCACTCGGCCCAGAAGTCGACGAGCACGGGGACCTTGGATTGCAGAACTTCCTGGTCGAAGTTCTGATCGGTCAGTTCCATCACAGCGCCACCAGCCATAGGGGACTCCTTGTTTGTAGAGGCGGGTGATTTTAGGCCAGATGGGGGCTCGGCATCAAATCGCTCATCACGTACGCGCGTGAGTCATCGCCGCGACGGATCAGGAAATTGTCGTAACCGGACCAAAAAAGACCTTGAGTGGTTCTTGATGTTCCATTACCATCCGCCCATCGCGCGACGGGACTCGCAGCCGGTTCCCATCCCATCGTCAGGCTGACCGTCGCGCAGGACATCGTAGCGCGGGGTGCTGATGCGCAGATTTGGTCCAGTCGGCGCGTTGATCTTCGGGGTGTGCTTCATGACGGGCCTGCTCGGTGGCGTGGGCGGGTACACGTTCTATTACGCGCAGGGCTTCTCTTACATGTCGGACGACCCGGCCGTGTGCGTCAACTGCCACATCATGCGGCCGCAGTACGACGGGTGGCAGAAGGCGTCGCACCACGCGGTGGCGACCTGCAACGACTGCCACGTGCCGCACGACTTCGTGGGCAAGTGGATGACCAAGGCGACCAACGGGTATCACCACTCGACGGCCTTTACGTTCCAGAATTTCCACGAGCCGATCCGGATCAAGCCCTCCAACTCGGCGGTGCTCGAGGCCAACTGCCTGCGCTGCCACGGGGACTTGGTGGGGAACATCACTCAGCACTTCGAGCTCAAGTCCGGCGACCTGTTCGGCTGCGTCCGCTGCCATGCGGGCGTCGGGCACGGGCCGCCGAAGTAGATTCGCGCTTCAAGAACACTGCACGCGGAGAGCATCGCCATGACCCACACCCCCCCCACGCCTTCCAAGACGTCCCGCGCCGCCCGCAATGCATTCTTCGCCGCGACGATCCTGATTGTCGCATTACTGACCTTCGCGGTGATGCTGCTGCTGGGCAACATCCAGCAACGCAAGCACGAGGGGCAGCAGGTGGTGTTCAAGATCGTGGACCTGACGGAGGAGACGGTCGACGCGGCCGAGTGGGGCAAGAACTTCCCGCGGCAGTATGACAGCTATCGGCGGACGGTGGACATCGAGCGGACGCGCCACGGCGGCAGCGACGCCTTCCAGAAGCTCGACGAGGACCCGCGCTGGCGGGAGATCTTCGCGGGGTACGCCTTTAGCATCGACTACCGCGAGGAGCGCGGGCATGCCTACATGCTCAGCGACCAGCGCGAGACCGAGCGCGTCAAGGCCGTCAAGCAGCCCGGGGCCTGCCTGCACTGCCACGCGTCGAACATCCCGGCCTATCGCAAGGTCGGGCTCGAGAATGGAGCCCCCGGGAGTTTGAAAGATCCGCTGGCGAGCCCCGAGGCGAGGCAGCAGCTCATGGCGGGGTTCGAGAAGGTCTGCGCGATGCCCTACGACGAGGCGACCAAGCTCGTGGATCATCCGGTGACCTGCCTGGACTGCCATGAGCCGGGGTCGATGCAATTACGCGTCACGCGGCCGGGGTTCCTCAACGGGATCGTGGTGCTGGCGAAGTCCGACGATCCCGTGCCGCACCTGCCGAGCATCGAACGATGGCGCAAGGGGGATCGCAAGACCGAGTATGACCCCAACACCATGGCGAGCCGGCAGGAATTGCGGTCGATGGCCTGCGGGCAATGTCACGTCGAATACTACTTCAAGGGCGAGGGCAAGCTCCTCACGTATCCCTGGCACAATGGCCTGAAGATGGAGCAGGCGGAGGCTTACTACGATGCCGTGGGCTTTAAGGATTGGACGCACAAGATCAGCGGGGCGCCGGTGCTCAAGGCCCAGCATCCGGAGTTTGAGACGTGGAGCCAGGGGACGCACGCGCGGGCGGGGGTGGCCTGCGCGGACTGCCACATGCCTTATAAGCGCGAGGGGGCGATCAAGGTCAGCGACCACCACGTGCGGAGCCCGCTCTTGAACGTGGCCGCGTCGTGCCAGACCTGCCACCGTGTGCCGGAGGAGGAACTCAAGGCCCGCGTGCAGACGATCCAGGACCGGACGCTTGGCCTGATGGACCGGGCTGAGGTGGCGGTGGTGGACCTGATCAAGGCCATCGCCGCGGCCAAGGAGGCTGGGGCGACGGACGAGGCCCTGGCGAAGCCGCGCGACTTGCAGCGGAAGGCCCAGTGGCGATTGGACTACGTGGCGGCTGAGAACTCGATGGGCTTCCACGCCCCGCAGGAGACGGCCCGCATCCTTGGCGAGGCGTGCGACCTGGCGCGACAGGGACAGGTCGAGGCGGTGAGGCTGATCGATGCCGGCAAACCGCTGGCGATGCAGGAGCCGGCGGGGCGGTAGGGATCACGTTGAATGCGGATGTCTCGCTACTCATGCCCGAAGGCGTCGGGGCGGGAGCTGGGCATGATGGCACGCAGCTCGTCGACGGCGGTGCGGTCGACGCGGGGGTACTGCGTGACGTAGCAGGCGTGCGAGAGCAGGTGCGTCGCGGCGGGGGTGGTGAGCAGTTGGAACCAGACGGCCAGGAGGCCGCGGGCCCAGACCTCGGGGCTGGTCCAGGGGCAGGTGACGGTGGCGAGGATCAAGAGGGAGATGCCCATCGTGCCGGCCTTGCCGGCGGCGTGCATGCGGCAGAAGACGTCGGGGAAGCGGATCAAGCCAACGCTCGTGAGGATCATCAGGAACGTGCCGGTGAGCATCAGGGCGGCGGTGAGGATTTCGAAGATCAGGGTCATGAGTCGGGTCCATTCTTCAAGGCAGTTTTACCACGGAGGACACAGAGATCACGGAGAGAAGACGAGCGTGTTTTCGGTTCTTACTTAATCTTTTCTCCGTGTCCTCCGTGCTCTCCGTGGTGAGATGGGTCTAGAACACTCTCCCGCGTTCGAGGTAGCGGGCAATGGCGGCCGAGCCCAAGAAGCCGACGAGCATCAGGATCCAGACGGCGTCGAAATAGAGCGTCGACTGCCAGTGGATGCAGAGCAGGCAGATGATGCCGACGAGGTTCAGGGCCAGGGTGTCGAAGGCGATGGCCCGGTCGGCGGCCTGTGGGCCGACGATGATGCGGTAGAGGCAGCCGGCGGCGGCGAGGAACAGGCCGGCCAGGCAGATGACGCAGATGAAATCAAACCAGGGGTCCATGGGCGGCTCCTTGTCAGTTTGCAGAGGGCTGAGAGTTGTCGGCGCGGCGCCAGGCTGGGCCGCGGGTGAAGTCAAGGATGTTGGCCTCGAGGGCGGTTTTGATGGATTCGCGTACAGCGTCGGGGTTCTCGCCGATGTCGATGGCGTGGATGACGACAACGTGTTTGTGGGTGTCGACGTGGACGGAGATCGTGCCGGGGGTCAGTGTGATGGAGTTGGCCAGGAAGGTGACCTCCAGGTCGCTGCGTACGTCCATGGGCACGGCCAGGAAGCCGGGCCGAAAAGTGAGGTTCTTGGCCATGGCGAGCTTGGCCACGGCGATGGTGGAGTTGGTCAGCTCGCGCAGGAAGATGAAAAAGTAGCGGATGAGGTAGATCAGACGGATCATGGCAGGGCCTCCTTGTCGGGGGCGATTGTCGCGGCGCTGGCGTGCCGGTCGCCGAGTTGGCCGGACTCGAGTTCTTCATCAAACTTGATGTCGCGCGGGCCGCGCGGCTTGTCGGGGCCGAGGACGGCCTGGATGTAGTTGGTCGGGTCGATGACGTCGTTGGCGGCGTCGGTGGCCAGGCGCAGGCAGGGCTGGGCGAAGAGGCCCAGGCCGATGGTGAAGAGAATTAAGAGTGACGTCGGGGCGGCCATGCCGCGGTAGCGGCCGGCGGGGGCGGGGCGGCACTTGGGGCCCCAGAAGGCGTAGGACCAGATCTTGGCCATCGAGTAGAGGGTGAGGAATCCGGTGATCACGGCGATGGCGACGACGACGTAGTTGCCGCCCTGCATGCCGGCCTTGATGACCACGAACTTGCTGACGAAGCCGGAGAAGGGGGGCATGCCCGCGAGGGAGAAGGATGCGACGAGGAAGAGGCCCGCGACGCCGGGGGCGAGGTCGAGGGCGCCGCCCATCTTCTTGAGCTCTTGCGTGCCGGTGACGCGTTCGGCGATGCCGCCGACGAGGAAGAGGCTGGACTTCACGACGATGTGGTGGACGACGTAGAAGATGGTTCCGGCGACGGCGATGGCGGCGATGGCGGGCTGGGAGGCCAGGCCGATGCCCATGACCATGTAGCCGACCTGGGAGATGATGTGCCAGGAGAGAATCTTGCGGATGTCCCACTGGCACATGGCGCCCATGACGCCCAGGAGCATGGTTAATCCCGAGAGGACCAGCAGGACCTGCCCGGCGAACTCGTGGCCCTCCTGGCGGAAGACCATGACAAAGACGCGGAGCAGCGAGTAGACGCCGACCTTGGTCAGCAGGCCCGCGAAGTAGCCGCTGACGCCGGCGGGGACGACGGGGTAGGAGTCGGGGAGCCAGTAGATCAGGGGGAAGGTGGCGGCCTTGAGGGCGAAGACGAACAGCAGGACCATGGACATGGCGGTGACCATGTGGGCCCGTTGGCCTGTCATGCCTGCGGTGCGCTGGGCGATGTCAGCCATGTTGAGGCTGCCGACGGTGGCGTAGAGGTAGCCCAGGCCGATGACGAAGAAGCTGCCGCCGACGACGTTGATGGCGATGTACTTGAGGGACTGGCGGACCTGCTCCTTGCCGGCGCCGACGAGCATCAGGCCGTAGGAGCCGATGAGCATGACCTCGTAGGCGACGAAGAGGTTGAAGAGGTCGCCGGTGATGAAGGCCCAGTTGACGCCGGCAAGGATGATCTGGAAGAGGGGATAGAAGAAAAGGTTCTGCTGCTGCTCGGTGACGGTGAAGCAGGTGTAGATCACGACGACCGAGCCGACGGACATCGAGAGGCAGAGCATGATGCAGGCGAGTCGGTCGGCGACGAAGGCGATGCCGAAGGGGGCGGAGTAACCCGAGAGGGCGGTGGCCTGGATGCCGTGGGCGTCGACGTGGACCAGCAGCCAGAAGACGAAGGCGGTCAGCCCCAGGCAGGAGGCGACGCAGAAGGCCTTCTCCAGCCGCGGGAGACCGCGGAGCAGGGCGAGGATCATGGCGCTGAAGAGCGGCACGAGGATGACGAGGATCAGGCTGTTCATGGTTCGTTCCGAGGCGATCTTGTAGGGCACGCATCCTGCGTGCCAGGTGTCGCGGTGATGTCCGCCAGACCGGCACGCAGGATGCGTGCCCTACGGCGACGCGCATTCAGTGGCTGGCGGCGAAGGCTTGTTCGTGGTGGTCGGCGTGCTCTTCGGCGGTGGGGGTCGGTCGGTCGGCGGGCAGCTCCTCGGGGTTGTCGGTGCCGTGGTCGAGGTAGACGCGGTAGCAGACGGTGAGAAATAAGGCGCCGACGGCGAAGCTGATGACGATGGCGGTGAGGATGATGTCCGGGGGCAGGGGGTCCATCAGGCCAGCGGTCTTGGTCGGGTCCTCGACAAAGGGTGAGGCGGCGGTCTGGGTATAACCGCCGCAGACGATCATCAGGAGATTGACGGCGTTGGAGTAGAGGCCGAACCCGAGCACGACGCGGATGAGGTTCGGCCGCAGGATGAGGTAGGTTCCGCCGGCCGTCATCAGGCCGATGGTCAGGGCGAGGGGCAGGTCCATCAGCGTTCCTCCAGTCCGAGTTCGACGAAGATGGTCATGAGGGTGCCCAGCACGATCAGGAACACACCCAGGTCGAAGAAGACGGCCGTGGGGATGTGCTGATGGCCGAGCAGCGGCAGGTGAAAGTTCAGGAAGGTGTGGTCCATGTAGGCCTTGCCCATGAGCAGCGGCACGGTGCCGGTGGTCAACGAGCAGAGCAGGCCGACGACGGAGAACTTCCACCAGGCGATGCGGGAGGCCTTGGCGGCGCCGAAGGCCATCAGGTACATGGCGCCGGCGGCGGCGGCCATGGCTCCGGCGATGAAGCCGCCCCCCGGAAGGTTGTGGCCCTGCCAGAAGATCTTGAGGGACACGAGCACCGTCAGGGGCACGGCGAACCGGCAGACGGTGCGGAGGATGGGGCTGTTGCCGAGGGTTTGTGGGGTCATGGCGTGGGGGGGTAGGGGGTTCGGGAATAGGGTTTAGCTGTCCGCGCGATGCATCTCGGAGCGGTCATGCGGCCGGCGGGCACGCAGCAGGCCGTAGACGCACAGGCCGACGACGACCAGGACGGTGATCTCGCCGTTGGTGTCCGTGGCCCGGATGTCAACGATGATGACGTTGACGGCGTTGGCACCGCCTCCCTGGGCGGGGCTGCGCTGGAGATAGCCGGCGCCGAGGTTGGCTGTCTCGCGGAACTGCGGGCTCATCGACAGCAGGAGCAGCAGGGTCACGACGCCGCCGACGGCGATCGAGACGGCCAGGTGCCAGCCCTTGCGGAGCGTCGAGATCGGGTCACGCTTCTTGAAGGCGGGCATGAAGATCAGGATGAGCAGGACAAAGATGGTCGAGACGGTCTCGATGAGGATCTGGGTCAGGAGGATGTCGGGCGAGCGGTAGACGACGAAGAGCGTCGAGACGGTAAAGCCGATGGCGGTCGAGAGGATGGCGGCCTCGAGCCGGGTGCGGGCCCGGACGATGGCGATGCTGGCGATCGAGAGCAGAACGCACAGAACCAGGCCGTACCAGGGCATCTCCGAGAGCGAGGTGCGGATGTGCTCGGGGTTGACGCCGCCGCGCCAGAGGGCCAGGACGACCAGACCGACGAGGAATGCCAGGCAACCCGAGAGGTACCAGCTCAGCGACCCGCTCTGCCAGCGGCTGCTGTAGGCGGTGGCGAGGGAGTTGGTGGCGCCCAAGAGCTTGTCCCAGACGCTCTGGGCGGTCGGGAGCAGGGCGATGAGCTTGTGAGCACGCTCGATGATGTTTTGGAGGTTGTAGAGGATCACGCCGAGTGTGATGGTGACGAGCGAGAGGATGGCGGGTCCGGCGTGATGGGGGATCAGGGCCAGGTGCAGGTGGGTGTGCTCCTCGGAGGAGAAGCCGCTGACCAGGCCGCTGGTGACCCCCGGAAGCAGGCCGAGGATCAGGGTCATGGCGGCCAGGACGCCGGTGGGGATCCACAGGCCGGGGGTGGCGTCGTGGACGTGCTCGAGGTCGTCGGGCTTGCGGCCGAGGAAGATGCCGAACACGAGCTTGAGGCCGACGGCGAAGACGAAGGCGTTGGTCAGGACGCTGACGGCGATGGTGAACTTCTGCACGGCGGGCCACTGGGAAAGGATTTCGTTGGTCAGCAGGCCGTCGTAGAGCGTTTCCTTGGCCAGGTATCCGAAGAAGGGGGGCAGGCCGGACATGGAGATCGCGGCGAGCAGGCAGAGGATAAAGGTGATGGGCATGGCCTTGCGCAGGCCGCCGAGCTTGCGGAGGTCGCGGGTGTGGGTGGCGTGCTCGACGATGCCGGCGACGAGGAAGAGCGAGCCCTTGTAGGCGGCGTGGTTGAGGATCTGTAGCGCGTCCTGGCCGGCCTCGTGCAGGCCGTAGATCAGGGTGATCAGGCCGAGCGTTGAGACGGTGGTGCGGGCGAGGATGGCCTTGAGGTCGGTCTGGAGGAAGGCCTGGTAGGCGCCGAGGAAGAAGGTCAATAGGCCGATGCTGATGAGGATGGGCGACCACCAGGGGTTTTCGCCGAAGACCGGGAGCATGCGTCCCATGAGGAAGATGCCGGCCTTGACCATCGTGGCGGCGTGGAGGTAGGCCGAGACGGGCGTGGGGGCGACCATGGCGCCGGGGAGCCAGAACTGGAAGGGGAACTGGGCAGATTTGGTCATGGCGCCGAGCAGGACGAGGACCATCGCGGCGGTGAACAGCGGCGAGTGCGTTAGGGCCTCGAGGCGCTGCGGCTCGGTGTAGAGGACGTGGAGAGAGAAGGTGCCAGCGACCTGGCCGATGAGGATGAAGCCGACCATCATGACCAGACCGCCCAGGGCGGTGACCTGTAACGCAGTGAGCGCGCCCTTCTTGGCGCCTTCCTGCTCGTACCAGTAGCCGATGAGCAGGAAGGAGGTGATGGAGGTGATCTCCCAGAAGACGAACAGGAGCATCAGGTCGTCGGCCAGGGCGATGCCGATCATGGCGGCCATGAAGGCGGTGAGGGTGGCGTAGTAGCGTCCCATCCGGCCGGGTTCCATGGGTGTGACGTAGGCCATGGAGTAGATGCTGATCAGTAGGCCGATGCCCGATACGAGCAGGGTGAAGAAGAGGCCGAAGGGGTCTCCATGGAGGGCGAAGGCGATGTTGAGCTCGGGCATCCAGGCCCAGTTGAGGAAGGGGGCCAGACTGCCTTGGGTCGAGGCGAACATCCAGGCCGCCATGGAGAAGCTGGCGACGGCGGTGGCGGCCATGACCAGGCCGGAGCGTCCGGCGAGCCATCGGCCGACGAGCAGCAGCAGGGCGGCGCCGGCGAAGGGGGTCAGGACGATCCACGGCAGGAGCTGGGTCATGTCGGTCATCGGGTTTCGCTCATCGGTTACGTCCGCCGGCAGCCGACGCCGGGATGGCGGCGAGGCTCCGCAGCGGAGGGATCAATCGGCGATTGGTTCCGTGCGTGGGGGCGATAAATGTAACCTGCACGGTTGAGGGTGTATATCGTCAATCACTCGATGGTTCTCATAATAGAAGAGGCGGGGAGGAGCCTGTGGGTGGGGGCATCAGGCCCGTCCGGGTGGAACCGGGTTCACCCGTCGCGTGCGATGGGGATCTGGGATATCCTTGTGAACAGACTTTTCCTGGCACACGTTAGGCCAAAGGAGCTGAGTATGCGTGGCTCATCCGATGCGTCGGTATTGAATGCCCGTCCCCGCCGATCGGCGATGGTCGAGAAGCCACGGGGGTTGTTGCCGGCGTTTCTGCCGGCCCGGCCGACGGGGGCGGTGACGCTGCGCGAGCCGGCGCGGGAGATTCCGGTGCTGGCGGACGTGGACGTGGCGGTGCTCGGCGGCGGTCCGGCGGGGGTGTGCGCGGCGGCGGCGGCGGCGCGGATGGGGGCGTCGGTCGTGCTGGTCGAGCGGTACGGTTTTTTCGGCGGGACGGCGACGGCGGCTAACGTCAACATCTGGCACAGCCTCTACGGCATGGACCACAAGACGCCGGTGATCGGCGGGCTGGCGGAGGAGATCGTCCGCCGGCTCCAGCACGACAAGGCGATCTACAACCAGGACCCCGACGGCGAGACGGGCGGCTGGGTCGTGCACACCGAGGCTGCCAAGCTGGTCATGGACGACCTGGTCATGGCCAGTGGGACGAAGGCGATGCTGCACACCTGGTTAGCTCACGCGGTGCTCGAGGGGTCGCGCGTGACGGCGGCGATCGTCGAGAGCAAGTCCGGGCGGGGGGCGATCCGGGCGCGGATGTTCATTGATTGCACCGGCGACGCGGACCTGGTCCGGCGCGTGGGGCTGGCGGTGCAGACGGGCAACCCGCAGGGGGTCTGTCAGCCGCCGACGCTCTGCTTCCGCGTCGGGGGGATGAAGGACGGGGCCAAGCCCCTGCACGAGGTGCAGGCGGAGCTTTTCAAGACGCCGATGGACTACAACGGGCAGCGATACCCCTGCTTTCTGTGGGGGGCGATGGGCGTGCTGGACAAGCACGAGGTGATGATCGCGGGGACGCGCGTGACGGACGTGAACGTGGCGGTGACGGACGATCTGACGCGGGCGGAGGTCGAGGCCCGTTACCAGATGCGCTGGGTGCTCGAGCAGATGCGGACCATGCCGGGGTGGGAGGACGTGTACCTCATCGACATCGGGACGCAGATCGGCTGCCGGGAGAGCCATCGCATCTGGGCGGACCATCAGCTCACGCGCGAGGAACTGCTGAGCGGGCAGGTCTTCGAGGACGCCATCGCCCAGAGCTGCTACCCGATCGACATCCACCACGGGAACGAGCCGGGGATCACGTTCGAGCACCTCGACGGCACGCGGCGGATCGTCTCGGGGGATCGCAAGACGCGTATGGAGCGATGGGACGGCGTGCCTTCCGGGGGACCGCCGCGTTCGACGCTCTGCTGGACGGTGCCGTATCGGAGCCTGATCCCCAAGGGGCTGGACAATGTGCTCGTGGCGGGGCGGTGCATCGGCACGAACCACGACAGCGCCGGGGCGACGCGGGTGATGATCAATGCCATGCAGTTCGGCCACGCGGCGGGGGTGGCGGCAGCGATGGCGCGGGCGAGCGGGGACAGCCGGGGCGTGGATGTCTCTAAGATGCGCAAGACATTGACAGGTCATGGGATGCCGCTCTTGGATCCGTCCCCGGGGAGTCCGGTTCCTTCCTGACGGGGTAGACAGTACGGTATTTGTAAGGTATCTATAGGGCTGGAGGTCGATCCTCGCATGCCCCTGCGCGTCCTGTTCCTGGACCTGAATTCCTATTTCGCTTCTGTCGAGCAGCAGGCGAACCCGGCGCTGCGCGGTCGGCCGGTGGTGGTGGCGCCGGTCGAGGCGGACACGACGTTCTGCATCGCGGCGAGCTACGAGGCGAAGAAGTTCGGCATCCGGACCGGCACGCGCATCAGCGACGCCAAGATGCTCTGCCCGGAGCTGGTCATCGTCACCACGCGGACCGAGCGCTACGTGCACGTTCACCACGAGATCGTCAAGGCGGTCCAGACGTGCATCCCGGTGACGAAGGTGTGGTCGATCGATGAGATGGAGTGTCGATTGGCGCCCAACGAGCAGCCCCCGGAAGTGGCGGTGGCGCTGGCGAGGCGGATCAAGGAGGCGATCCGGCGGCGCGTGGGCGCGTGCCTGACGTCGTCGATCGGGCTGGCGCCCAATCGCCTGCTGGCCAAGCTGGCGACGGACATGCAGAAGCCCGACGGGCTGGTCGTGCTTGAGGAATCCGACCTGCCGCACAAGCTCTATCCGCTCAAACTCACGGACTTCTGCGGGATCGGGCCGCGCATGGAGCGGCGGCTGAGCGCGGCGAGCGTGTGGACTGTTGAGGCGATGTGCAACCTCTCGATCCGTCAGATGCGGCAGATCTGGGGCGGCGTGGTGGGGGAGCGGTGGTGGCACCTCTTGCGCGGGCACGAGGTCGAGGACGTTCCGACGCACACGGGCTCGATGAGCCACGAGCACGTGCTGCCCCCGGAGGAACGCAACCTGCCGGCGGCGCGGCAGGTCGTCGTCCGGCTGCTGCACAAGGCGGCGGCGCGGGCGCGCAAGGAGGGGTATATCGCGGGATCGCTGAGCTTGTTCGTGCGCTTCACGAGCAAGCAGCACTGGGAACGGCACGTGCTGCTTGCTCCGGAGACGAACGACACAATTACCCTGCTCGACACGCTGACGGAGCTTTGGGCGCGGGTGCCGGGTTTTCTAAGACAAGATTGGCGGTGGGGCGATCCGATGAAGGTGGGCGTGGTGCTGGGGCATCTCGAGCCGGCACGTGGGGCGACGTTGCCGCTGTTCGAGCCGCTGCGCATGGCGGGCAAGCTCTCGACGGCGATGGACGCGCTGAACACCAAATTCGGACGGCACACGGTCTACTTCGCGGCGATGCACGGGGCGCGATCGAGCGCGCCGACGCGGATTGCGTTCGGCACCGTGCCGGATATTCGGCTGCCGGCGTGAGGGGGAGGGGGTACGGGGTAGGGAGGATCATGCCGAGTCGGTCTGGTCGGGCTGCTTTGGCTTGCGTTCAACCGCCTGGAACCAGAACCACCGGCAGTGGGGGCAGCGGTCCATGACGTAACGCTTCCATGACCAGGCGGCGATGCGGATGTGGCCGGCCTCGCCGGCGTCGCGGGTGTGGCCGCACTTGCAGCAGCGGACCTGCCAGCCTGGGGCGTAACCCTTCATCGCTGCTCCATGCGGCGATACGCACGGCCGCGTCATGATTGCGTGAACAGTCGCTTGACCACGTCATACGACATCTTCGGCCGGCGGTACTCGTCAACCAGACCCTTGTTGTTGAAGCCTCGGGCGCGGTTCATGATGCGGCTGACGTGCTCGGAGGAGCGGAAGTCGTTGTAGAGCCAGATGGCCAGGCCGGCGTAATCCTTGGGATGGCTGAGGATGTGGTGGATGACGGTCTCGAGCAGGCGGGCCTGGTAAGGCTCGCTCCAGCGGTCGGCGTTCCAGTCGCGGAAGCCGGCCAGGGCCTCGGCGCCGATCTCGGAGATGATCAGGGGACGATCGCCGACCTTCCTGTCGCGCATGAAGCCGACGATGGCGTCGAGCTCCTGGGGGATGTTCTCGATCTCCCGCCAGTACCAGCCTGGGTAGGTGTTGATCGAGACGACGTCGCAGAGGTCCAGGCAGAGATCGTCCTGGGGGTGATTGCAGGCGTAGGTCACGGGTCGGGTGGGGTCGAGCCGGCGGATCAGGCCGAGCAGTCGTTCGTAGGCGGGTCGGCTGGCGGGGATGTGGCTCTCGCTCTCATTGAGGATGCCCCAGAGGATGACGCTGGGGTGGTTTTGCGTCGCGCCGATCATGGCGCGGATCTGCTGCTCCTGGAGGCTGAGGAAATATTCGTTGGTCAGGTGCTCAGCCTTGTGCTGCCAGCCGATGGCCTCCTGCCAGACGAGCAGGCCGGCCTGGTCGCAGAGGTCGAGGAAACGCGGGTCTTGGGGGTAGTGGCTGCCGCGGACGAAGTTGCAGCCCATGTCCTTGATGATCTGCACGTCCTGCACCAGGAGGTCCAGCGGCTGGGCGTGGCCGAACTGGGGGTGCATCTCGTGCCGGTTGACGCCGCGGAGCTGAAGCGGTTGGCCGTTGAGCAGAAGGTCCTTGCCGCGGACCTCGATCGTCCGCAGGCCGAAGCGGTCGCACAGGTCGTCCGGGCCGAGCTCGACGTGGAGGTCGTGGAGCGTGGGACTCTCAGGCGACCATACCTTAGCCCCCGGGAGGGTGAACTGACGGTCGATGCGGCCGGACTTGCCGGTGAGCTGAATGTTGCCCGATTCGAGCGGCCGGCCGTCGCAGGAGATCGTCAGGGGGACCTGGCCGGGCTCGCGATCGGCGGCCCATTCGAGGGCGAGGGAGAACTTGCCGGCGGTGACGTCGAGGGTGTTGATCGCAAGGCTCTCGATCCACAGGTCGCCCACGCGGTGCAACTCGACGTCGCGGGTGATGCCGCCGTGGTGGTACCAGTCCATGTAGGCCTGGTGCAGCGGACAGCGGGCGGGGTCGATGCGGTTGTCGACCAGGACGACCAGGTCGTATTCCCCTGCGGGAAGGTCTTGCAGGTCGAAGTGGAAGCGGACGAAGCCGCCGATCTGTTGCCCGAGCTGGCGGGAAGTGCCCCGCTGACGATCGATGAGGTGGGCGGTGGTGATGTGGTGGGAGCCCTCGAAGCGGAGGCGGTGGCGGGCGCCGTCGGTCAGGCGGAGGGTCCGTTGGTAGGCGGTCAGGCCGCGTTGGCCGGCGTAGCGCGGAGTGGTGTCGAAGCAGCCGGGGACGGCCATGCGGTCGTCGAAGCGCAGCTCGGCGGGCTTGACGTCGCGGGTGGTGACGTTGCCCAGGAAGGTGAAGTCCCACAGGCCATTGAGGGACTCGACTCGGCGGCGGTGGTGTTCGGGAAAGACTCGGCTCATGAGAACGGCACTCTGGCCCCGGGGTGTGGTGGACCGAACGTTAATGGTCAGGTTCGGGGGCTCATAATAAGAACAGGTCCGAACCTGTGTAACAAGTTCGGACCTGGCGGGTTCGGTTTGATCAAGAAGAATCAGTCAGCGTCGAGGGTCTCGACGGGCTCCTGGGCCTGTTTGCCCGTGGCGGCGGCGTGCTTGCGTTTGGCCAAGTCCATGAGCATCTCGGCCTCGGCGTCGCCGATGAGCAGCCAAGTGGCCCAGTAGTTATGGACGGCCCGTTTGGCCCCGATGAGCCCCTCTCGGATGTACTTGCGCAGCCGTTTGGCCAGCAGGACCTCGCGGAGATCCTCGGGGACGGGCACGCAGATCAGGGGATTGGCCGGGTCGGGGACGAGGTAGCACAGGACATTCTCGCCCTGGTAAGGTTTGGGCAAGAGAGCGCGTAACGTCCACTTCCAGGATGGGCCGTACCAGATCAGGTCCAAGCGAACGCCATCGAGATCGCTGATGTGCTTGGCGAGCTTATCGAAAGCTTTGCGATGATGGGAGCTCAGGCCGGCCACCAGTTTGGCGGGGGTCGGCTCGGTCCATCGATCGTGCCAGGCGGAGGGGATGTTGTAGGAAGCGGTGGTGGCCATGGAGTGTCCGTTTCTGATCTGAATTAGGTCTTCATCTAGGTTTACGACGAATTTGCCTCCAGGGTTCGCTAGGAGTCTAAAACACGGTTCACTTCTGCATGTTGGCGTTGCGAGGCATGGGGAGTGACTCTCATCTTACCTTTAATGGCGTTCGAAAGCGACTTACTGCAAGCAAGGACAGGAACTGTTGCCATCACGGAACGACTCGGGCACGATGGGCGCCCCGATTAATTCTGATAAAAGTCTTTTTTTGCTTGTTTTATGTGTTTTTGCGGCTTGCCGCGCTGGATGGCTGAATCGCCACAATGGGGATGCGGGTCGGTCGATCGTCAAGCCGTTAGCAGGGAGGATTCGGGAGGGGTGGCAATTCTGCAGTCGACGGGGGTAAGGCGGGCAGGTAGGATCAGGTTAAGTCGGCTCCAGCGATTGTGTATCTGGGGGGTCGAGGCCCAGGGAACGACAGGGGCGGCGACGCCTCTATCCGGCTGGCTTCGTGCAAAGATCATGACCCACACCAACGCACCAACCTCCCAAGCCCCCACCCCCGGCGTCCAGAGGATGGGCCCGGACCTCGACGCCAGCGAATCCACGATCCTGATTGTGGATGACAACGCCCAGAACGTGGAGCTGCTGCAGGCTTACCTCGAGGCCCTGCATTGCCAGACACTCACGGCCTACGACGGTCTTGAGGCGGTGCGGCTGGTCGAGGCCAGCGAGCCCAAGCCGGACCTGGT
>JADZCW010000144.1 GCA_020851395.1 Phycisphaeraceae bacterium | reverse complement strand
GACGACGTTCACGAACGCCCAGCGAGAGGCCGCCATGTCCGAGAGTCTGATCCGTCAGCGGGAAGACCTGCCCGATGGCCTGCTGGTCAAGCTCGCCGGCGACATTGATTTCAGCAGGGCCCCGGAGTTGCGGGCGGAGCTGATCGAGATCCTCCAGACGCCGCGGGCACGGCTGATCATCGACGTGGCGGACGTCGGTTACATGGACTCGTCGGGCCTGGCCACGCTTGTCGAGGCGCTGCAGATCCAGCGCAAGCGCGGGCAGAAGATGGTCCTGTGCCGGCTCAACCCCAAGGTACGCGGGATCTTCGAGATCGCTCGGCTCGACGCGATCTTCACGCTGGCGGACGACGTGGAGAAGGCCAAGACGGCGTGACGGATCGCACATGACCGGGCACCAGGAAGACGCCTGGGCATCATTCAATCGTCCTCTCGGTCCCGCAGGGAAGCAGGCCATGGACACCCTCAAAGCCAACAGCAGCGAAACCGCATCGACTCCGCCGAGAAGTCCGGCGGCGGATCGTCTGCGCCAGGGCGTTGAATCCGTCGGCGGCAAGGTCAACGACGGGCTGATCTACGTCGGGGGGGCCAGCGATCTGCTGGTCCAGGCGTCGCGGTGGGTCTGGCGATCGCTCTTTCTGCGACAGGTCCGATTCGGGCGGGCGGGCTTTTACGCCCAGATCGTCCGCATCGGGGTGCAGTCGATCGGGGTGGTGAGCCTGGTGTGCGCGTGCATCGGGTTCATCCTGGCGCTGCAGATGGCGCCGCCGCTCGAGCCGTTCGGGCAGGTGCAGCAGGTGCCGGTGATCATCGGGATCGCCGTGTTCCGCGAGATGGGGCCGCTGATCAGCGCGATCGTGCTGACGGGCTTCGCCGGGGCGTCGATCGCGGCGGAGATCGGCACGATGGTCGTGGGCGAGGAGGTCGAGGCCCTGGAGGCTCACGCGCTCAACCCCGTGCGTTTCCTGGTCATGCCGCGCGTGCTGGCGACGATCCTGTGCATGCTGGTGCTGTGCGTGCTGGGGGAGCTGGTGGCCACGATCACCGGCTGGGCGGTGGGAGTGACGATCCTGGACATCCCCTCGAAGATCTACATCCACAACACGCTCGACGCCCTGGACCTGGCGGACTTCTTCACCGGGCTGTTCAAGGCGGGCATCTTCGGGATGCTCATCGGTCTGGTGGCGTGCTACAACGGCCTGAAGGTCACGGGCGGGGCGGCGGGCGTGGGCAAGGCGACGACCAACACCGTCGTCTACTCGATCGTGGCGACGATCATCACGGACCTGCTGTTCACGACGGCGTTCTATCGGCTGGGGTGGACGTAAGCGAGTTAGCCTGCATGACGAGAAAAAGAAACAGCCCCGTGCGACGGGGCTGGTGATGTGTGTTGATTGGACGGTGCGGCCGTCGATCAGGCCTTGGCCACTTGGACAAAGCGGGCAAGCTTCGGCAGGGCCGCGAGCACGTCGGCCGTGGCGGTGATGGTGCCGGTCGAGCCGGGGACAGCCTTGACGGGGTTCTGCTTGACCACGCGCCCGCCGTAGAGCCGGCCGCCGCGGCGGTCGGGGTTGTAGTCCCGTTCACGCAGCTTGGTCAGACGCCGGTCGTGCTCCTTGGCCACGGGGTCCTTCCACAGCAGCCGGACGATCGTCTTGGCCGCGGCCGCGTTGGTCGGGGTCTTGACGACGGTGAGCTTGATCTTCGATCCCAGAGCGATGTTCTTAGTCTCGGCCATGGAAGCACCTGGTTGCCTGGTGCGCCGTCACCTCTTCGGGGGGGCGCAGGGTGTCTAAAGCGATGAAAGATCGGTTATTGTGCCTTAAGGGAGGCGTTTCGTCAAACCCCTGGGAGGGTGACTGCCCCCCTGCCCGGGCATCCACCGATCTACCACATATAGAGGCTCTGCCCTTGCCGGGTAGCCTGGCTGGGGGTACCTTCTGCCGGTTGACGAGTCGGCCGTTGCTTTTGCACCATTCGCCGCCGGCCTGTCAGCGCCCCTTGACTGGGCAGGACCCCCGGGAAGGAACCCCCCATGAAGCTCATCTGCGATCGCGGCAGCCTCGTCGACGCCCTGGGCCAGGTCAGCGGCGTGATCGTCTCTCGCACACCGAAGCCCGTGCTGGCCTGCGTCAAGCTCGAAGCTGACGCGAGCGGGTCGCTGACGCTCTCGGCCACGGACATGGAGGTGGCGGTGCACCTCTCGACGACGAAGGTCGAGGTGCAGTCGGCCGGCACGGCGGTGGTTCCGGCTGACAAGCTCGGACAGATCGTCCGCGAGTCGCTGGACCCGACGCTGACGCTCGAGCTCGAGGGCTCGGCCCTGCACGTGCGCGGGCAGGACTCGCACTTCAAGGTGTTCGGCTACCCGGCTGAGGAATTCCCCCCCGTGCCCGAGTTCCCGGGCGAGGAGGACTTCCAGATCTCCGCGGCCGAGTTGGGCTCGCTGGTTCAACAAACAATCTACGCCACGGCCCGCGAGAACAGCCGGTACGCCATCAACGGCGTGCTGGTCGAGCGCGAGGGCAACAAGCTCTCGGTGGTGGCCACCGACGGGCACCGGCTGGCGTTGGCCAAGGGCGACTGCTCGGCCAGGCAGAAAGACAGCCGGACGGCCATCGTGCCGACCAAGGCGCTCAACCTCCTGCTGCGGCTGATGGACGACCCGGAGCAGACGGTGCGCGTCAAGGTGGCGGACAACCAGGTGCTCTTCGCCATCGATTCGGCGGTGCTCTCGTCGAACCTGGTCGAGGGCAACTTCCCGCCCTACAAGGACGTCATCCCGCGCGATGGGGACAAGAAGGCGACGATCGCGGCCGACGCCCTGACGTCGGGCATGCGGCGGGCGGCGCTGCTGACCAATGAGGAATCCAAGGGCGTGAAGCTGGCGTTTGGGCCGGACGGGCTGGTGCTGTCGAGCCGGGCGCCGGAGATGGGCGAGGCGGAGATCAAGATCGACCTGCCGCGCTACGAGGGCGACGCGATCGAGATCGGGTTCAACCCGCAGTACATCCTCGACGCGCTCAAGGTCGTCAAGGCTGAGCAGGTCCAGCTCGACCTGCGGGCGCCGAACAAGCCGGGCGTGCTGCGGACCGGGCCGAACTTCCTCTACGTGATCATGCCGGTGAATCTGCAGTAGGAGTTCACCACGGAGGGCACGGAGGACACGGAGGGAAAGGCAGAGCCAATCCATCAGGATTGAGTGGGATGCCTTGTTGATGCTCGGCCTTGAGCATTTCTTTACTTCTTCTCAGTGTCTTCTCCGTGCCCTCCGTGATCTCTGTGGTGAAATGCTTTTCTTCTGGAGTGACCTATGGCGTTCGACGGAGGGCGAGTGAGTTTCAGCCGGTGCCGGGTGGTGGGCGACGCGCCGCTGGCGGTGGATGAGGCGCTGCTCGAGCAATTGAGCCAGGGGGCGTTTGTCGACTCGGACCTTGGGACGCCCGAGGAAGTCACGAGGGGGTTTTGCGCTGGGGCGCACCTCTTCGACGTGAGCTTCACCTACGAGAAGAACGCGTTCGGCGATCAGGTGCTGCTGGCGCTGCGGATCGACACCAACAAGCCGCCGGCCGACGTCCGCCGGGCGTATCGGCTGGTGCAGGAGCAGGCGTTGGCGGCGATGAACCCGTCGGGCTTCATCTCGCGGGCGCAGAAGCGTGAGGCGACCGAGTTGGCTGACCGGCAGCTCCACGACGAGATCGCCCAGGGCCGGCATCGGCGGTCGAAACTCATCCCGCTCTTGTGGGATCTTCGCAATCGGCAGTTGCTCGTGGGGGCTTCAGGTGGGGCGGTGCTCGAGGAGGTGGCGAATCACTTCCGCGAGGCGCTCAAGCTGGAAGTCGAGCCGCTGACCCCCGGAAGTGCGGCGGGAGAGCTGCTCCGTGGGATGGGCAAGTCGAGAGACTACGAGGACCTGCTGCCGACGCCCTTTACGAAGCCACCGGCTGCGGCGCGGCGTGATGCGGATGAGTTGGACGATGACGCTACGCGCCCCCGGAGGCACGACCTGGCGATCCCCTTCGTGCCCTGGGCGTTTCGGCAGAGCACGGACGCCAAGGATTTTCTGGGCAATGAGATGCTGCTGTGGCTGTGGTGGATCACCGAGTCGGCCGAGGGGCTGCTCAAGCTCGAGACACCCGCGGGCAAGGCGGAGCTCGCCATCGTGCTGGATCAAGCTTTGGATATGGACTGCGCCTGGGCGGCGACGGGCAAGCAGACGCTGCGCGGCGAGCGTGGCGTGGGCGTGACGCGTCTGCCCGAGGCGGGCGAGGCGCTGCGGCAGGGCAAGTGGCCTCGCCGGGCGGGGGTAATCCTCTCCGACGGACAGCACCAGTGGGAGTTCACACTGCAGGCGGATCAGGGGGTCGTGTCGGCGTGCCTGTTGCCGGAGAT
>JADZCW010000143.1 GCA_020851395.1 Phycisphaeraceae bacterium | reverse complement strand
GACACGCTGCCGTCGCGGCGGAGGAAGCCGTACCACTCGCCGAATTCACGGTCAGGGAAATGCGTGAAGGCCCAGCGGTGGACCTGCGTATACCAATCCCACAGCTTGGGGTCTCGCGTCACCAGATGGGCCAGCAGGAGGGCGTAGAGCGTCTCGGCGTGCGGCCAGTAAAGCTTGGCGTCCCAGTCCTGGCCCTCGCCCCAGTCCTCGTCGTGGTGGCCGGGCGGCTTGCCCAGGATGTCCACGAAGTTGAAGACCCCGCCATGTTGCGCGTCCCAGCCGCGCTCGATCGTCCAGCGGACGACGTCCACCGCGCGGCCGATCAGGCGCTGATCCTTCTGACGCAAGCCCTCTTCCAGGCAGAACCACGCCGATTCCATGGCGTGGCCGGGGGTGAGGGAGCGTCCCTCGGGCTCGGTCAGGACAGGTTGACCATTAAGATCCACGCGTTCGAACATCGCCCGGTGCTCGGGGCTGGCGAAGGTGAAGAGTTCTCGCTCAACCCAGGGGCGGATCCGCTGGGTGTAACGCTCGTCGGGGTCGACAGCCCGCAGTTCCTGGGCGCAGTTGATCAGGATCATCGACGCGGCGTGTTCCTGATAAAGCCGGGTAGCAAGGTGGCTGTCGAGCTCGCCGGACTCGAGGCGGCGGGCGGTGGCGTCGAAGAGATCGCGGGCCTTGTGCAGGCACGCCTGGTCGCCGGTGGCCTTGGCGAAGTGGGCGTAGGCGATGACGACGAAGCACTCGCCGTAGATCTCGTTCGGGCGGGCGTAGATCGGCCGACCGTCGCGGGTGCACTTGTAGAAGGCCCGGCCGTCACGCAGGCCGTGGGCGTCGAGGAAATCAATGCCCACGCGAGCGGCCTTGAGCCACTCCGGACGGGGCTCGATTTCGTTGTAGAGCTTGGCGAACATGTAGGCGGTGCGGGCCTGCGGCCAGACGTACTTGCCTGTGCCGTAGACGGAGCCGTCGCGGTCGAGAATAGTGAGATATCCGCCGTGCTCGCGATCGAGCGCGTGATCCAGCCAGAAGCGGGCGAGGTTCTCGGTCAGGTGTTCGCGGTGGAATGCCCGCAGGTTCGCCAGGTTGTCCAACTCGGGATGAGTCATCAGGGGCATGATCTTAGCGTCTGCCGCTCACGTCGCGGCCAAGGAGGATTTCACCGGGCGGGCGCCCCTAGAATGACGCCCGCGGCGGGGATGTCCAGGCATCGGCCGCGGAGCAAGGGAGTGATGGCGTGATGACCCGCTCGGATGCCACAATACATGATCAGCCACTCAACCGCCTGGCGGGTGAGACCTCGCCCTACCTGCTCCAGCACGCCCACAATCCCGTGGACTGGCACCCCTGGGGGCCGCAGGCGATCGAGGAGGCCCGCAGGCTCCAGAAGCCGATCTTCCTCTCGATCGGTTACTCGACCTGCTACTGGTGCCACGTCATGGAACGGCAGGTCTTCGAGAATGAACCGATCGCCCGGCAGATGAACGAGGGCTTCATCTGCATCAAGGTCGACCGCGAAGAGCGGCCCGACCTGGACGAGGTCTACATGGCGGCGGTGCAGCTGACCACCGGCCACGGCGGCTGGCCGATGAGCGTCTTTCTGACTCCACCCCCGGAAGCTCCCCCGCCCCCGCCCCCGGAAGCGGACGCCGGTGATCTCGATGGCAAGGGCCTGCTGCCCTTCTACGCAGGCACATACTTCCCTCCGGAGCCGACCCACGGCATGCCGAGCTTCCCGCAGGTGCTCGCGGCCGTCAGCGACGCATGGCGGAATCGGCCGCAGGACGTCCGACGGCAGGCGGTGCAGGTCGCGCAGGCGGTGCGCGAACACCTCGGCACGCAGGCCCAGGCGGAGGCCGAGACAACACAGTTGTCACCCGACGTGGTGCAGCGGGCGGCGAATCAACTCCTGCGGGGGTTCGACCCGGAGCACGGCGGGTTCGGGCGAGCGCCGAAGTTCCCCCAGCCGTCAAACCTGCTCTTTCTGATGCGGATTCAGCAACAGTCGCCCAACGCGGACCTGGCCGGCGTGCTGCGGCTAACGCTCGAGCGGATGGCCCGAGGCGGCATGCACGACCAGGTCGGCGGCGGGTTCCACCGCTACTCGGTCGACGAAAAATGGCTCGTGCCGCACTTCGAGAAGATGCTCTACGACAACGCCCAGCTCATCGAGGCGTACCTCGTCGGGCAGACGGTCGTGCCGGATGAACACGACGCGGAGCTTTATCCGCGCGTCGTGCGCGAGACGGCCGACTATGTGCTCCGCGAGATGACCGGCGACGACGGCGCCTTCTACAGCGCCCAGGACGCGGAGGTGGACTCTCGCGAGGGCCAGAATTACCTCTGGACACCCCCGGAAATTGAGAAAGCCATGTCACTGCTTCCGAGGGAGGAGGAGACGGAACTCGCCAGGTTAGCCACGGCGATGTTCGGGCTGGACCAGGGAGCGAACTTCCGGGACCCGCACCACGCCGACGCGCCGGCGGCGAATGTGCTCTACCTGCCCACACGCCTGGACGATCTGGCGGCTGCACGGGGGCTGACGATGGCGCAGGTCCTGGAGCAACGGCGGCTCATCCGCCAACGGCTGCTGGAGGTGCGGATGCAGCGGCCGCAGCCGCGCACGGATGACAAGGCCATCGCGTCGTGGAACGGGATGATGATCGCCGCCCTGGCGATGGCGGGGCGGGTGCTCGGTGAGCCGCGGTACGTCAAGGCGGCTGAGCGGGCGGCGAAGACGATCCTGGAGAAGATGCGACAGTCCGACGGCTCGCTGCTGCGGACGATGCGGGCGGGAGAGGCGAAGATCCCAGCGTTCCTCGAGGATTATGCGTTCCTGACCCACGGGCTGATCGAGCTGGGCCAGGCGGCGGGCGATCCAGCGTGGGTCAGACATGCCCAGGCGCTGACGGACAAGGCGATCGACCTGTTCGACGCCGGCAGGGATCACCATGCGGGTGGCGCGGGGGGATTCTTCGACACGCTGGCGGACCAGGCGGACCTGTTCGTGCGGGTGCGATCGACGTACGACGGGGCCCTTCCGGGGGGGAACAGCCAGATGGTGCACAACATGCTCGACCTGTTCGAGCTGACGGGCCAGGCAACGTACCTGCGGTTGGCCGCGCGAACGCTCCAATCGTTCGCCGGCCCGCTGGCGCGTCAGGGGCACGGCATGGTGCACATGCAGCACGCGCTGATGCGGGCGATGGTGGTGGCGCCGTACCTGTTCGGGACCACGCAGGCCGAGCAAACCACCGGTGGGGATGCGATGACCGCGGAGGTCTCGCCGAACCCGCTGGACCTGTCCGAGCAGGATGTCGCGGTGGTGCGGCTGCGTCTTGTGGGGGGGTATCACGTGCACGCTCATGATCTGGACGAGCCGGGGCTGACGCCGACTACGCTGGAGCTGACGGGGGGTGACGGCCTGGCCATGCAGGTTGAGTACCCCCCCGCCGTCGAGAGGCGGTATCCCCTGGCGGACCGACCCCTGCGGGTGTACGAGGGGGAGGTGGCGATCAAAGCGCGATTCGCGGCCAAGTGCACGAGTGACACGAAGGAAGTCCGAGCGGTGCTGGTCCTGCGGGCGCAGCCGTGCACTGAGCAGGCGTGTCTTCAAGCCCAGGAGCTGGCGATTCCGATGACGGTGATCAGGCGATAGGCACGCGTCCGCAAGGGGCTTAGTCTGATCGAGTCCCTGTGGCTGAAGTGGTAAACTTCGAGCCACACCGCGGCGAACGCCTGCCTGATCACGGGAGATCGGATTCATGCGGCGACGGATGAGGAACCTGGTGGTGATGGGCTTGGTCGTGCTGACCCTGGCCATCCCGGGCTGCCTGGTGGTGGTTGCGGGCGGGGCGGCGGCGGGCGGGGTGGCGTACGTCAAGGGCGACCTCGAGGCGGTGGTCCCGGGCACGCCCCAGCAGGTGGCTAGGGCGACGGATGGGGCGGCAGCGGACCTGAGGCTGATCAAGGTCTCCTCGGAGTCATCGAGCACGGACATGAAGTACCTGCTCCGCACGGCCGGCGACAAGAAGATCACCGTCACGGCCAAGCGGGAGTCGGACCGGACCAGCAAACTGTCGATCCGCGTGGGGATCTTCGGCGACAAGGACCTCAGCCAGATGCTGTATGACCGGATCCG
>JADZCW010000142.1 GCA_020851395.1 Phycisphaeraceae bacterium | reverse complement strand
TTGCGGATGTCCAGGAACGTGATGTCCGTCAGCTCATCCACGGCAAACCGTGTCAGGCCGATGACCACCAGGCCCGCCTCGGGCTTGTGCCATTCGTGCGTGGAGGTGTAGCGACGATCGGTGGGGCTGGCCATGGCGGTGCAATCTCCAGGGAAAAGCGGTTGGGCCCGCCATGATAAGACCCCGGCGGGGCGCCGACAAATCCAGAGGAAAAACGCTCAAGAAACCGCCGCCGTCATCCCCCGCCGTAGCGGGCCAGCAGCTCCGGCAGCTCCGCCACGAACTGCCCCCGGGGCAACACCTCGTCCGCCCCGCGCTCCCGGGCCTCGCTCAGCAGGTCCGTCGCCACGTGCGCCCCGAAGCAGACCACCGGGATGCTCGCGTCGAAAGCCTTGACCCTCTCAAGCATCTCCATCGCCGCCGGCCCGAGGTCCAGGTCGATCAGCACCGCCCGCACCGGCCCATTGGGCTTACCGTCATCGACCTGCTCCAGCCGCAGGTCCAGCATCGCCGTGTCCCGCGCCGGCCGGCTGGTCACGCCGACATCCTTGGCCGCGTGCCCGATGCGTGTCGAGAAGATCATGTCCGCGCAGCAGTAGACGATCATGCCCAATCCTAGGTCGACTCCGGCTGCGGGGCATACAGCCCGTGCCGATGAATGTAATCCGCCACCGCCGGATCCAGCATCTCACCTGCCGGGAATCCCTCACTTATCCTCCGGCGAATCTCCGACGCGCTGTCCTCCATCACCGGCAGCCCCTCGATCAGCCGCCCCGCCCACGCCTCCCGCATCCTGCGGTCAGTGATCTCCGCCAGCAGCGACTCCCGCGTGTGCGGCGGCCGCACCATCACCGCCGGTTCCGCCAGCTCGATCACCCGCTCCGGCCGTCGCCAGCTCTCAAACGCCGCCATCTGGTCCGCCCCGATCAGCAGCCGCAGCCGCGTCCCCGCCGGGTAACGTCTCGCCATCCGTTCGAGCGTATCGACCGTGTACTGCGGCCCATGCTCTCTCTCCGCCCGGTCCAGCTCATCCGTGTCGATCCGCGCCCATGCCTGTTCTCGCAGCGCCAACCTCAACATGTCCAGCCGATGCTCACCGGGAGTAAGCCTCTGCCCCGGCTTGTGCGGCGGCACCCCCGTCGGCACATAGACCACCCCCTCAGCCCCCACCTTCCGCATCGCCATCCGCGGCAGCAGCACATGGGCGCGATGCGGCGGATCAAAAGCTCCGCCATAGACCAGCAGCAGGGGGGCTCCCTCAGCCATGCCCCCAGCATACCACCCCGCCCTGCGCCCCTTCGAAACGCTCGCCCAGCATCCCATTCTCTATTTGCACCCCCGTACGCTCTGCGCCTATTCTTATGCCTCCTTTCGGGGGGTTCGTGGCCCTCTTTCCCCGGAGTTGCATCGTCATGCCCAAGATCACCATCATCGGCGGCGGCAGCGGCAAGTTCGTCCGCGAGCTCGTCGTGGACTTCTTCTCCTTCAAGAACCTTCAGGACATCGACCTCTGCCTGATGGACATCAACGCCGAGCGCCTCGACCGTTCCCGCCGGCTCGTCGAGAAGATCATCGCCGACCGCAGCCTCCCCGCCCGCGTCACCACCACCCTCGACCAGCGTGAGGCCCTGACCGGCGCCGACTACGTCGTGATCACCATCATGGTCGGTGGCTTCGAGTCCTACCACAGCGACGTGGCCATCCCCGCCGAGTACGGCATCTACCAGGCCGTCTCCGACACCGTTGGCCCCGGCGCCGTGATGCGCATCCTGCGCACCGCCCCGGTCCTGCGGCAGATCGCCGCCAACCTCCGCGACGTCGCCCCCAACGCCTGGATCCTCAACTACGCCAACCCCATGGCCATGAACTGCTGGACCCTCTTCGACGCCGGCCACACCCGCACCGTCGGCCTATGCCACTCCATCCAGGGCTTCCTCATCTGGCGCATCCAGGACTGGCTCAAGATTCCCTTCGAGCAGATCCGCTACGAGGCGGCCGGCATCAACCACGTCGACTTCTACCTCAAGCTCGAACACAAGGGCAAGGACCTCTACCCCGTCCTCCGCCAGGAGGCCGACCGCATCGTCAAGGCCTACCCCGAGGAGCGCGTCCGCTTCGAGCTCCTCGAGCACCTCGGCCACATCCCCGCCGAGGGCCCCTGGCACCAGCTCGAGTACTACCCCTGGTTCCACAAGAACCAGGCCAAGGTCGATCACTACTCCGTCGGCACGTACTGGGGCTACAACAACGACCTCAACCACTTCAACACCCGCACCGCCGAGCTCGAGGCCCAAATTTCCGGCTCTCAAAAGATCGACTACACCCGCAGCCACGAGTACGGCTCCTACATCATCAGCGCCCTCGAGGGCGGCACCCCCTTCACCTTCTACGGCAACGTCCGCAACAAGGGCCTGATCGAGAACCTTCCGGGGGGCTCCACCGTCGAGGTCCCCTGCGTCGCCGACGCCAACGGCATCTATCACAGCGAGATGGGCCGGATCCCTCCCCAGCTCGCCGCCGTGATGACCCCCCACATCGCCGTGCACGAGCTGGCTGTCACCGCCGTCGCCCGCAAGGACCGCAAGATGCTCCGCCAGGCCATCGCCGCCGACCCCCTCGCCGGCGCGATCCTCACCCTCGACCAGATCAAGGAAATGACCGACAAGCTCCTGGCCGCCAACGCCGCCTACCTCAAGGGCTGGCAGTGACGCCCAATCCGCGGCGGCAGAACGTCGGCGATAGAATGACAACGGTGGGGGGTAAACGGGTGCGCCGATGTCAGCCACACCGCTGGGCCAGCGACAGACCGTGCAGCGCGACGCCGTGCTGGATGTCATCCGCGCCGCCCCCGGGCCGCTGACCGTAGAGGAGATCCACGCTCAGGCCCGCAAGCGCGTCGAGCGCCTGGGTATCGCCACCGTCTACCGCACGGTCAATCTCCTGCTCGAAAAATCCCACATCCGCGCCGTGACGCTCCCCGACGGCCAGACCCGCTACGAGGCCGCCGACCTCGGCCACCACCA
>JADZCW010000141.1 GCA_020851395.1 Phycisphaeraceae bacterium | reverse complement strand
TGTTGGGCTGTTTGTTGGGTTGGCGTTTGAGGAGTTGGAGGGGCTGGACGATCTGGCGGCGCTCGGGGGTGAGGCGGGCGAGGAGTTCCTTGGAGGGTTGGTAGCCCCAGCGGAAATTGCCCCAGGATGGGCCGTAGCGGTAGACGACGATGCGTCGCTGGCCGGGGTTGACGCGGCGTGCGGAGCCGTGGGAGATGGCGTCGACGAAGAGCAGGGCGTCGCCGGCGGCCATGTGGACTTCCATGGCGCCGTGGACCTGGTCCATGGAGGTTCCCTCGCGGATCTTGTGCTGTTCGAACTGGGGATGGTCGAAGTTGGCCTTGTGCGAGCTGGGGATGACCATGGTGGCGCCGTCGCCGGGGCCGATGTCGGTCAGGGCGATGAGGATGTTGATCTGTCCGCACTGGAAGCGGCCGTTGTGGTAGCGGAACTGGGTGCGCTTGACGCCGATGTGTCCGCCGGAGTGCATGCCGATGGCGCCGCCGGCGGTGCGGATGGAGGCGAAGTTCTCGTCGATGAAGAGCGGGCCGTGGTGGTAGTCGAAGGTGCCCTCGCCGCCGACGAAGAACTTGACCTTGTCGATCCAGGCGGGGTGGTCGATGAGTTGTTCGAAGGGCTCGCCAAGCTCGTAGACCTGCTGGAGGGCGATGCCGCGTGAGTCCTGGGTGGGCTCACGGTGGACGTAGCCCCACCACTCGTTGGGCTGAAGGTCGGGGACCTGGTCGAGGCAGGCGTTCAGAGACTTGACCTCGTCGGGGGAGAGGGCGCCGCGGAGGTGGAGGAAGCCCTGGAGATCGAAGAGGTACTTGTCCATGTCGGTGATCATTGCGCTAAGGCTCCGTGGCGGTTGGCGAAAGGAATCGTCGTGAGCGCAGGGGCTCGTCGGCGGCGAGTGTGCGAGGAGATGTCAGGGGGAGGAGGAAAGCAGCACCCCCCCCACCGCTAGCGGAGAGTCTATCGTGCGGTGGGTGGAGGTGTTCGGAGGAGGGCGTCTGGTCAGGCAGGCGTGGGGGATGGCTCGGCGAGTCGGGCGGTCCAGGCCAGGGCGCGGGCCTGGTGGATCAGGGCGTCGCGGTCGAGGTCGTCGGGGAGCGGGCCCCAGCGGTAGGGTTTTTTGTTCTGCCAGAGGTTGTCGGGGGAGAGGGGTTGATCGGGGAGGATGCGTTGGGGGAGTCGGCCGACTTGGTCGGGTTGGAGGTTGGACTCACGGAGCAAGGCGGGCAGGTCGTGGCGGGGATGGGCGTGTCGGGTGTAGGTGGAGGCGTAGTCGGTCCAGTGGACGTCGGTGCGTGCGGCGAGCCAGTCGAGCATGCGGCGGACGCGGTCGTGGAGTTGTTGGATGTGGGCGGGTTCGCGGAGGGGTGCGGGGGGGATCTGGTCGAAGGTCAGTGGCGTGGCGCCGAAGCAGGGGCGGTCCCAGAACTGGGTGGTGACGAGGCGCGTGGGGTGGGAGTAGAGGCAGACGGTTCCGTCACGGCCGGCGGCGAGGGCGAGGTCGTTTACGCGTGATTTGAAGAGGTCGAGGTCGGCGTCGTCGGTGGAGAAGAAGTCTTCGAAGGCCAGGTCGTAGCCGACGGCGAGGAGGCCGCAGTACCAGGTGGGTCGGCCTGGGGTGATTTTGAAGGAGGGGTTGGTCCAGACCTTGATGCCGACGCTGGCCATGGCGAGCAGGCCGGCGGCGGTCCAGGCGCGGCCGGGCTGGGCGAAGCTGATGGGGTCGCGGCCGAAGGCGTCGCGGAGGGTCTGAAGGCCGCGGGCTTCGGTCTGGAGGACCCAGTTGATGGCCTGGTCGAGTGGGAGGCCGGCGACGCCCTGGGGGTGGGTGGGGGCGAGGGAGTGGCGGTCGGTGTGGTAGCCGATCTCGTGACGGGCGAGGGCGTGGAGGACGTCGGGACGGCGGGCCTGGAGGGTGCGGATGAGCTGGCCGACGCACTGGAATGAGCCACGGATGCGGCGGGCGGTCAGTTCGTCGGCCCAGAATTTTTGGGCGTCCCAGGCCTGTGGGGTGGCGAAGTCCTCGGTGTCGAAGGCGATGATCAGGTGCATACTTTTATCTGACTTGAAACCAGGCTAGGCGGTCTGGGCCTCGAGTTCGGCGTGGTCGGCGAGCTTGCGGCGTCGGCTGGCGGCGAGGCGCCAGCCGGTGACGGTCAGGCCCAGGGCGGCGAGGGTGACGGGGACGAAGGCGGCGAGGAGGGTGAGCTTCATCTCGGGCTCGAGCTGGATTGAGCCGGGGTGGATGTCGGGCATGAGGCGGGCTGAGAGCCAGACGAGCGGGACGTCGAGGAAGGCGACGATGCCGTAGACGGCGCAGACCAGGGCGCGGCGGTGCTCACCCTCGACGGAGGGTCGGATGATGAGGTAGACGACGTAGAGGAGCCAGAGTACGAGGCTGAAAGTCAGGCGCGGGCTCCAGGTCCACCACTGACCCCAGGCGGCCTTGCCCCAGATCATGCCGGTGATCAGGACGATGGCGCCGAAGACGGCGGCGGAGCGCGCGGCGGCGGCGGCGAGGTCGTCCCAGGCGCTCTTGCGCTGGAGGAGGTAGCCGATGCTGGCGACGAAGACGATGAAGGCGGCGAGGAGGGTGTTGATGGCGGAGGGGAGGTGGAGATAGAAGATCTTCTGGACGGGGCCCATGGACTGCTCGACGGGGGTCCAGTAGAGGGTCATGACCGTCACGGCGGCGGCGAGGAGGGCGGTGAGGAGCCAGTAGAGGGTGGCGAAGATCGCCAGGCCGGCGTGTCTTGGCTGCGTGGTCATGTCGGGCTCCGCTTAGGGTTCGAGGACGAGTTCGAACAACAGCCAACTGACGACGAGGTAGATCGCGTCACATGCCAGGAGGATGGCAAGGCCCGTGCCAGTGAGGGGGACTTGGTCGCGGAACATGGCCAGGAGAAGCTGGGTCGAGACGATGACCAGGGGCAGCGCGATGGGCAGGACGATGACGGCGAGCAGGCCGCCCTTGAGGCGGGTGGCGCTGACTGGGGCGGAGAAGAGGGTGCCCAGGGCGGCGTAGCCGATCATGGCCAGGGCCATGACGGCGGCGAAACCGCCGGGGGCGGGTGAGAGGTCGAAGCTGAGCATGGTCACGGCGATGGGGGTGACGATGGCGGCGAGGGCGAACATGAGGATGAGGTTGCTCAGGAGCTTGGCGAGGTAGATGACGCCGCGGTCGACGGGGGCCATGAGCAGGCCGGCCAGGGCGGCGTCGTGACGCTCGACAGCCATGGTTTTCTCAAAGCACAGAACGCCGCCGAAGAGGTAGGCGACCCAGAGGGCGGCGGGGGCGGCGAGGCTTTGGTTGAGCTGTTCGGGGCCGAGGCCTAATCCCAACACGACGACGATCAGGAGGCCCAGGACGACGATCAGGCCGAGGGTCTGGCGGGTGCGGGCCTCGATGCGGAGGTCCTTGGCGGTCAGGAGCCAGAGCTGTTTGAGGAGGGTCATCGGATGGCCTCCAGGAGCTGGGCGGGAGTAACTCCGCCCCCGGAAGTGGGTTGATCCATGACGCAGCGGCCGCGGCGCAGGGCGATGACGTGCTGGGCGAGGCGGAGGGATTGTGGAACGTCGTGGTTGCTCATCAAGATGGTCTTGCCGGAGTGGTGCAGCTCGGTCAGGAGGTTCTCGATGGCGGCGGTGGAGGGGGCGTCCAGGCCGGCGAAGGGCTCGTCGGCGAGGAGGAGGTCGGGGTCGTGGACGACGGCGCGGGCGATGCCGAGGCGTTGGAGCATGCCTCGGCTGAGGGTGGAGGCGGGGTCGTCGGCGCGGTCGATCAGGCCCATGCGGGTGAGGAGTTGGGCGGCGCGTGCCGGGGGGTCGGGGATGTTGTAGAGGCGGGCGAAGAAGAGGAGGTTTTCGCGGGCTGTGAGGTCGCGGTAGAGCAGGGCCTGGTGGCCGATCAGGCCGATCTTGGCGCGGAGGTGGGCGGAGGCGGCGCCGTGGGTGACGGGGTGGCCGAGGAGGTCGAGACGGCCGGCGGTGCGTGTGGTGAGGGTGGCGAGGATGTGCAGGAGAGTCGTTTTGCCGGCGCCGTTGGCGCCGGCGAGGGCGACGAACGTGCCGCGCGAGATCGTCAGGGTCAGGCCGGCGAGGATGGGGCGGTCGTCGATGCGCTTGACGAGGTCGGCCATGCGGACGGCCGGTGCGGCGGCGACGTCAGGGGGGGACGAGGTTGCGGGCGCGGCGTGGGTCATGATGGCCGGAGGGGTCGGGCCGCGGCGGGTCAGGATTTCTTGGAACGCCGGGCCAGGGCCATGATAACGCCCAGGACGAGGAGCACGGCGCCGCCGGCGAGGGCGAGGGTGCGGGCGCTGCCGGAGGGGGCGGTGGGCGCGGGAACTTCGGATTGCGGCGTGTAGGGCGGCGTGGGTTGCTGGGCGGGGGCTGGCGGCGCGGCGGAGGGCTCGGTGGTCGCGGCGTCGGAGGGCATGGTCATGGCTTGGCCGGGGCGGACGGTGAGGGTGAGGGTCTGATCGGCGGGAACGTCCGAGGCGCGGAAGGCACGGACCTCGCCCGGTCCGGCGGTCATGGCGCCGCTGTCCGAGAGGCCCTGGGCCTGGATGGATGAGCCGTCGCTGGGGAGGAAGACCATGACCTGCTTGGTGGGCAAGGTGCTCCGGAGCGGGAGGACGGCCTGGCCGTCCTGGAGGGGGATGACGTAGGCGATGGTGATGGAGTTGTCACCGGGCAGGAGCGGGGAACGGAACTGGAGGTTGTGGTCGACGACGGTGGAGTTGTCGGGTGTCAGGCCCTGACCGAGGCGGAGGTTGGCGGCGGTCGGCGGCAGGGGCAGGAGGAAAGTCAGGCCGGGGTGGGGCTCGGAGGGGGAGGTGGCAACGGGGGAAGCGGTGAGGTCGATGGGGGCCCAGACTTTGTCGGCGGGGTTGGCGATGACGAGCATCTCCTGGACCATCAGGCCATGGGGGGTGGCGCGGGCCATGACGTGACGGCTGCTGACGGCGAGGTCGGGCTTCTCGGTGGTGGTGTCGCAGATGGTCAGCTCGATGTCGGTGTTGGGGGTTTCGGCGTTGAGGGGTTCGCTCTCGGCGGTGAAACGGACGCCCTGGTGCTCGTACTGAGCGACGGCGACGACGGGGATGCCGACGGGGACGTTCTCGAAGACGGCGTGGCCGTGGTCATCGATGGCGGCGGTGAGGGTCTGCATGACGTGGCCGCGGTGCTGGAGCTCGAGGGTCACGTCGCCGGAGGTGACGGGTGGGGAGTCAGGGGCGTGCTGACGTACCTGGACGGTGACTCGGCCGACGGAGGTGGTGTCCATGTTGTCGGGCAGAGGCGGGGCGATCTCGGGGTGGCCGGGGGGCATGGCGCCGGTGGCGTCCATCGGCATCTGGGCGAGGGAGGCGGCGGAGAGGGCGAGGGCCAGCGTGGTGGTGAAGAGGGAGGCGGCGCGGGGGAGGGAGTTGAGGTTCATTGCGTGTCCGTCTCGCAGGAGTTCAGGGGGATGTGGTAGGGCTTGGAGGCGGCGGGCTTGCCGGCGGGCGATGTCTGGCGGTCGGGGAGGAAGCGGGGCATCAGGCCCAGGAGGGCGCCGAGGCTCAGGACGATGCCGCCGACCCAGATCCAGGCGACGAGGGGGTTGATGCGGGCCTCGAGGGTGGCGCGCGTGCCGGAGTGTTCCCAGCCGGCGAGGGTGACGTAGACGTCACGGCGGAGGTTGGTCATGAGGGCGACCTCGGTGTTGGGCTGGCTGGACTTGTCGTAGTAGCGCATCTGGGGGAAGAGGTTCGTGGTCGAGCCGTCGGGGGCTTCGAGGGCGACGTCGGCCTGGAAGGCGGTGTAGTTCGAGCCCTTGACCTGGCGGAAGTCGAGGTAGTGGAGCTTGTAGTCGCCGATGAGTTGGGTGCCGTTCTTCTCGAGGACGAAGGTGTCCTTGTGGTCGAAGAGGCTCGATCCGGCGATGCCGACCATGATCATGAGCATGCCGAGGTGGACGATCTGGCCGCCGTAGCGACGGTGGGAACTGTCGAAGACTCGGATGGCGGCGGAGAGCATGCCTTGGTCGGTCTGGCTGCGGCGGAGGTTGACGGCCTCGAGGAAGCCCAGGGTGATGCTGAGCAGGGCTGTGCCGGTGACGGCGCCGCAGGCCAGGGCCCAGGCGTCGTGGATGCCCAGGAGGAATTGGACGATGGCGACCCCCCCACCGCCGATGAGCGGGAAGATCATGCGGCGGAGGAGTTGTTTGGCGTTGCCGGCGACGGAGAGCATGGGGCCGAAGGCCATCAGGGCGAGCAGTACGAGGCCCATGGGCAGGACGATCTGGTTGTAGAAGCGGGAGTTGAGGCCGACGGTCGGGCCCTCTTGCATGCCGGGCTGAGGCGCGCCGGTGAAGAGGGCGTGGATGGCGGGCCAGAGGGTGCCGACGATCGTCGCGGCGGTCATGACGATCAAGAGGACGTTGGCGAGCCAGAAGGCGCCTTCTTTACTCCAGGGGCTGGCGACGGGGTCGGCGGTGTCGAGGCGGTTCCATCGCCAGATCAGCAGGGCGCCGCTGACGCCTAAGCACAGCAGGATCAGGGCGAGGAAGAAGGAAGCGACGAAGGAGCCGGCGAAGGCGTGGACGGACTGGACGACGCCGCTGCGCGTGAGGTAGGTGCCGAAGAGGCAGAGGATGAAGTTGATGGCGACGAGGGCGACGTTCCAGCGGCGCAGGGCGCCGCGCTGCTGCT
>JADZCW010000140.1 GCA_020851395.1 Phycisphaeraceae bacterium | reverse complement strand
GCTCCTTCCGGGGGGCCAGCGTCCACGTCGCGCCGATCCAGGCCCTGATGCAGGCCGTCCCGCAGGCCGACGCGGTAGGGGACTTCTCCCTCACGCTCTCACGCGGCAAACGCATGCCCCCCGGCCAACTCCTCGAATGGCTCGACCGAGCCGGCTACACCCGCGTCGACGCAATCGAGCAGCCCGGCGACTTCGCCCTCCGCGGCGGCATCGTCGACATCTTCGCCCCCTCCGGTCGCCTGACCCTCGACGAGAAACGCGGCAAGCCCGCGAACACCTCCGATCAGGTGGATCCATCGAAATCTTCCGGGGGCGGGGGGATGCCTGTCCGCGTGGACTTCTTCGGCGACGAGATCGACACGCTCACGCTCATTAACACCGACACGATGGGTTCCGGGGCCGCCATCGTTTCGGTGCAGTTGATCGGCGCCTCGCCCAAGCAGCTTCAGGCCGATGGCCGCACGACGAACTTCGTGAGCCTTCTTCCCAAGGATGCGATCATCGTCCTGCACGAGGTCCTCGAGCTCTCCGAGCAGGCCCGCGGCTATTACGAACGCCTGACCGACGCCCGCGGCATCTTCTCGCCGAATGCTTTGATGAAGCTACTCACGGACCGCCCGCATGTCCGCGTGCACCAGTACGGCTCCGCCGGCCCCGGCCAGGACGCCGTGAAGATGCCCGTGCGCACGCTGATGTCCTTCGACCGTGACGCCGGCACGGCCGTGGACGAACTGATCGAGCTCACGCAACCCGACAGTGGGGGGGGCAAGTCGCGCGTCGTCGTCCTCTGCGCCAACGACGCCGAGAAAACACGACTCGCCGAACTCCTCACCGAACACACCCCCGCCCCCGGAGGTGCTCCCGGAAGTACCGCCATCGCCCTCGAGATCGGCTACCTCCACCGTGGCTTCGCCTGGGAGGACGCCAGTGCGTCGCTTCACCTTGTGCCACACCACGAGCTCTTCCATCGTTACCGCACGCGCCGGCGGATCCGCCGCGTCTCCTCCGCCGCGGAGCGGGCCAGCGATGCCTTCCTGGACCTGGAGGTCGGCGACTACGTCGTCCACGTCGACCACGGCATCGCCCGTTTCGTGGGCCTCAAGACGATGCGGCGGAACAACGCCAGCCAGGACTACCTGACCCTGGAGTTCGCCGAGAAGGCCCTCCTCCACGTTCCCGCCACGCAGATTGATCTGATCCAGAAGTACGTCGGCGGATTTCAGGGTCGGCCGCCGCTCAGCGTCCTAGGTGGCAAGCGATGGGCCAAGCAGAAGCAGGAGGCCGCCGCCGCCGCGAAGGACCTCGCCGCCCAGCTCATCCGCCTCCAGGCCGCCCGGGCCAGCCTTCCGGGGGTGCGTTTCCCCGGCGACACCGCCTGGCAGAAGGAATTCGAGGCTGAGTTCCCCTACGAGGAGACCGAGGACCAGCTCGCCGCCATCGCCGAGATCAAGAAGGACATGTCGGACGAGCAGCCCATGGACCGCCTGATCTGCGGCGACGTGGGTTTCGGCAAGACGGAGGTCGCCATCCGCGCCGCTTTCAAGGCCGTCGAGTTCGGCAAGCAGGTGGCCGTCCTCGTGCCCACGACCGTGTTGGCCGAGCAGCACGAGCGGACCTTCAACGAGCGGATGGCGGACTACCCCTTTAAGATCGCCTCGATCAGCCGCTTCAAGACCGCCGGCGAGCAGAAGGCCCTGCTCGACCAGCTCGCCGCCGGCCGCGTGGACGTGATTATCGGCACCCATCGGCTGCTCAGCGCCGACGTCCGGTTCACCGACCTGGGCCTGGTGGTCATCGACGAGGAGCAGCGATTCGGCGTCGAGCACAAACAGAAGCTCCTGCAATTCCGTATGACCGCCGACGTCCTGACGCTCAGTGCCACGCCCATCCCTCGCACGCTGCACATGGCCATGCTGGGCCTGCGCGACATCAGTTCGCTCTCGACCGCTCCCACCGACCGCCGCGCGATTGTCACCGAGGTCGTGCCCTACGAACGCCAACGGGTCAAACAGGCCATCGTCCGCGAGTTGTCGCGAGACGGCCAGGTCTACTTCGTCCACAACCGCGTGCACAACATCCAGTCCGTCGCCGACGAGATCCAGAAGCTCGTCCCCGACGCCCGCATCGCCGTGGGCCACGGCCAGATGGCCGCGCACGATCTCGAGGAGGTCATGCTTCGCTTCATGCGCCGCCAGGTCGACGTGCTCGTCTGCACCACGATCATCGAGAGCGGCCTGGACATACCCACCGCCAACACCATCTTCATCCACGAGGCCGACCACTACGGCCTGGCCGACCTTCACCAGCTCCGCGGCCGCGTCGGGCGATCGAAGCATCGCGCGTATTGCTATCTCCTGCTGCCCGAGGATCGCCCGATCACCGACACCGCCCAGCGCCGCATGCGGGCCATCGAGCAGTACTCCATGCTCGGCGCCGGCTTCAAGATCGCCATGCGTGACCTGGAGATCCGCGGGGCCGGCAACCTCCTGGGCGCCGAGCAGTCCGGCCACATCGCCGCCGTCGGCTACGAGATGTACTGCAAGCTCCTCGAACAGGAGGCCCGTCAGCTCCGGCACGAAAAAGTGATCGAGCCCGTTCGAACTCACCTCGAACTTCCGGGGGCGGGGCGCATCCCGCCGCAGTACGTGCCGAGCGAGAAGCACCGTATGGATGCGTACAAGCGCCTCAGCCGCGCCGCGAGCATGGAGGAACTCACGCAATTGACCAAGGACTTGGTGGACGCCTACGGGCAACCCCCGGAAACCGTGCAGGCGCTCTTCGACCTGGCCGAGCTGCGCATCGCCGCCAGCAGTCTGGGCGTGCGGATGATCCGCCTCGACGGCCCGGACGTCATCCTCCGCTCCGACGACCCCTGGAAGGTGGAGCGTGCCTTCGTTTCCTCGCTCAATGGTTCACCCGGACGAGACAACAAGGGCCCACGCGTGCAGGGCCGCGTCACCGTGCTCGACGACAAGACCGTCTACTATCGTCCCCCCGCCAACTACCTCGAATTCCCCGAAACGCTGCTTGCCGTTCTCCGCAAGGCCCTGAGCGTTTAGCGATAGTCCGGCGCTCCGGCCTGGATGGCATGCATCACCGCCCGCAGGCTCGTGAGCTTCGTGCCGTTGTTGACCGACCCGGCCGTCGACACGCACAGCCCGCGCCGCGGCAGCGCCTGCCGGCAATCCCACCGCACCTCGGCCATGATCGCCTCTTCGTCGTTGCTCATGAATGTAAAGGGCGCGAGCTGCCCGTAGATCACCGCCCCGGGCATCGCCTCGCGGACCTGCGTCACCGTCAGATTCGGCCCGAAATTCACCGCGTTCAGGCCCGTCTCGGCCAGCAAGGACAGCAGGTGGCCCATGTCCGAATCGCTGTGCTGATACCGCCTGTCGGCAGGCCCCGGGGCGAACCGCTCGAAGACCGCCTTGAGGATCGGCTGCCCGAAGCAGGCGTACATGTCCGGCGTCAGCAGCGCGCAATTGTCGTCACGAAAAGAAAAACCAGGCCAGAAACTCTCGACGCCGCAGACCTCCTCGCAGAGGCTGAAGTAGTCGATGATGACCCGCCGGATGGTGTCGCGGAACCGAGCCGCCAGCTCCGGTTGATCGACCAGCAGGTAGATCAGGTTCTCCGTCCCATAGACCGAGGTCGCCAGCGTGACCGGCCCGCGTATGTCTCGACCCCGACGCGGATGTCGGCCGAGACGTTGGTAATATTGCCGCTCCCGGGCCTGCCATTCAGGTGAAAAGATCTCCGAGCGCAGGTCCACACGATCCACGCGGTCGAGCAGCGCCTCAAGCTCCCCGGGGCTGGACGCCGCCTGCATGTGCCACCAGCTCCCGGCATGCCACTGTCGTGGGCAGCCGAAGATTTCGGCAATATCCTTCAGCCGCGGCGCCTGGCGATCCGGATCGTAGGCATCCTCGTTCAAGAGAGGTCGGCCGACGATCGCCACCGCCCGCCGGTTGTAGGCCCGCGCCATGTCCCGCGCGAACGTGGGCTCCCGCTCGAGGCGCAGCGGATCGTACGGCTCGCCCAGCTCGGCGAACACACACTCATAGCCCATGTCGATGGCCATGGGCGGCTGCGGGTTCTCGGGGCTGAAAGGGTCCTTCGACGCCCGATCGTTGTCCAGCCAGAAACGCTCAAGATCGACGGACTGCATCCCCCAGGCGTACCACGCGGCCGGCCCCCGGTCAATCGCTCACGTCCGCTGTGTGGCTTGAATACCTGCGGGGCACGCCCGCGGGCGAGTTCGAGCCGCATCTTCGCGGTGGCATGGCGTGTCCGCTAGGCGCGCATGGCCCGCGGGACCACGGTCTAGACGCGTGCGCGCCGTAAGTAGAGTCCTGTGGCCTCAATGCCAACAGTCGTCGTGCGACACCCTTTCGGCCCCGTCAAGCGGCGATGGGGCGAGTAGCTTGGACTAATAATTTTGTTAATTTTACACAGACCTGGTTGACAAGTCGTAGATAATTCAATACAAAATGGCTTCGGGTTGGCAGCGTCGCTGCGGTCTTTGTGGTTCCTCCCCCTTGCTCCGCCGGGCTGTCTCGACGGGAGGGCCGGCCGCGGCGACCGATCGTCACATCTGAACGCACACGACGTGCGGCGGCGGACGACCGTCAAGATGCTAGAGCTCAAGCGGGCTGTTGCACCGCGGGGGAATCATGTCGGCCTGAATCGGCGCATCGAACCTGTTTTTCATCTCGAAAGGAGATCCTCATGAAGCGATTCTTCCTGTCCATGATCACGGTCGGGGCGATCTTGACGCTGGCCTACCAGGCCAAGGCCGCCAGCGACTACACCGCCAGCAGCGTCTGGTACGAGACCTACAACACCTGCTGCTGGCCGAGCTATCCGCCCGAGAGGCATTGGAGCGTGGATTTCCCTGGCGCCAACTGCAACACCCAGGGCAACCCCCGTTACAGCGGCTCCTCCATCGGCGACGGGCACTGGCGCGATCACAACACGTGGCAGCTGACCAAGTCCTGGATGCAGGGCCAAGGGTGTCTTGACTGGTGGCCCTGCACCGCCTGCACCCAGACGACCCAGGGCTGCTCCGTGAGCAACTTCAAGGCCTGGTGCGAGTACTAATTCATTTAGCATGACCGGCCGGTCGGGCCGCCGCGTCCCCCGCGGTGCAACAGCCTGCCGCCTCTTTGTCGTGCACCGACCCTTTGCCGCTGCCCCGCGCGTCCGGGGCAGGGAGGACAAACGATGTCGCAAAACCCACACACTCTGGCCATCGGGCGCGAGGGCATCTCACCCGCGCCTTCCGTGTCCGGGTGGCGCCGCTGGGCCGTCGAGGCCGTCACCCTGGTCCTGGCGCTGCTTGGCGCATCGGCCGCGGCGAGGCTCTGGTCATTTGGCACAGGTGGCCTGGTCGACGGACAGGTGCTTGCCCCCGGTCCGTGGCAGGCCACGCGTTTGGGCTGGTGGCTGGGCGTGCCCGTGTTCTGCTACTTCACCACGTTGTTCGCGCTGGCCGCCGCGGCGGTTGTCGCGCGCCGATGGGCGCCCCGGCCCTCGTGGCGACGATCGGCCGAGGTCACGATCCTCGCGACGGCCGTCGGTCTCGGCGGCGCCGGGGTATGGTGCCTGGCCGCGGCCCTGGCCGGCCAGATGAATCTCGCACGGTTGACCTTCCAGGTCATCGTCCTTTCCGTCCTGCTGACCTGGACGGTCTGGTCCTTTCAGGCGTGGCTCGCACCGTCCATCAGGCGCGGCCGGGCCATGCTCCTGGGCCTGGGGTTGGCGGCGCTGCTGCCGATCGGCCAGGCGGTGTCACCGTCCGCCGCGATGGCTCAGGCCCGCGACTTCGGCAAGTACGAGATCGGCAGCGGGACCGAACGCGTGATCCAGCCCTACGACAGCCGGACCCGCCTGCCCGTGGCCGGCATGCCGCTGCTTGGATCGCCCACGGCGACGTACGTCGTCCTGAGCTTCTTCGACTACACCAACGACGAGTCCCGCACCACCCAGCGGGCGATGCTGGCCCTGCGTCAGCGGTTCGGGGATCAGGTCGCCGTCCTTCTGGCGTTGTACCCGCTCGACCCCGGGTGCAATCCCAAGGTCACGCCGGACCTCGCCCCGGAGAACCCCGACGCCCACGCCTACGCCAAGCTCGCGCTGGCCGTTTGGCTCGCCAGGCCGCAGGCCCTCGAAACGATGCACGCCTTCCTGTCGGCCGCCGAGAAGCGGCAGGACATGCCCACGCCCGACCAGGCGCGGGCCCGGGCGGCCGAACTCGTCGGCGAGCCGGCGCTCCAACGGGCGATGGCCGACCCAAGGATGGATCAACTGCTGGCCCTGTCCATCGAGGCCAAGCCCCGCCGCCTCTCGATTGGGCGGCGCAACGACACGGGCCAGATCGTCGACCTTCGGCCCTGCACGATGTGGAAGCCCCTGGCTTCGCAGCAGCCGGGAATGGTCGCTGTCGGCGAGTTGACGGCCGAAACCTTTCTGCGTCAGTTCGAGAAGGACACGGGGGCTCTTCCCTCGGCTCAGACCGATGCGCGGGCGCCTGGTCTGATGGAACTGCTGGAGTAGCCGCCAATGATCGTTTCAGGTGACCGGGCAGGGAACTCGACGGTGTCACGACGCGTCCTCGTCCGACGTGCAGCGTCCTCGCTGCTGGCGTGCGCGGCCGTGATCCTGGCCTCTTACGCCGCGTCCCGCGTGGTCGGACCGGGGGCCGACGGGGCCGGTCCGGTCTCGGTGAGCACGCCCCCGCCTCGACCGGCGGCCAGCTCGGATGCCGTGCCGACGAACTTCCCTGGATCGTCGCAGATGTGTCAGCTGTTGGCCAAGCTCAATCAAGGCGGCATCCGGGACGAGATCCGCGGGGTTCGCTTCGTCCGAGATCGGGTCGGCTCGGGCCCAACGGCGGGCGTCCGGGGGGCGGTGCGCGTCCGTTACCTGTGCGTCAAGCCCGACCGCACCGTCGTGTCCGACAACCGCCAGACGGGAGAACCGGAGCTTTGGTCGGCCGCCGAGACCCCCTCGATCGGGATGGGCTTTCTGCTGCCGGACATGCGGGCGGGCGACCGCTGGCGGGTGATGGCCCCCCCCAACCGTGTCTTCACCGTGAACGCCGCGAAGGGCGAATGGATCGCCACCTCACCCGCCGAGCTGCACCCCCCGCTTGCGGTGGATGAGGTCCGCCTCTACGAGATCGAAGTCGTCGAGGTCCTGAACTCTCAACGCGGCACCTTCGTTCCCGCGGCGTCAGGGCCGGAGGACACTGTGCCATGACGGACAAGGCCTTGATCACCGCAGCGTCGGACCGATCCTGGCCCCGCCCGGCCGGGTGGGCATGGACCGGGCCGCGAACCCTCTGCGCGGTGCTGCTGGCGCTGGCGATGGTCGGCCTGAGCGCCTTTCTGGCGGCGGAGTCGTGGCGGCATGATCACCTGCCCGGCTGCGGGCCCGACGGCGGTTGCGATGCCGCCCTCGACAGCCGCTGGGCGGTCTGGCTGGGCGTGCCGGTCGGGGTGCCGGCGGCGATCCTTTATACGGGCATTGCCGCGGCCTGGATCCTGCGCGCCTCGGGACGGTTGGCCTCGCTGCGACGCGTCGAAGAGGGCTTGTTGACCGCCGCCTGTCTGATCATCCCTGGCGGCGCGGCATGGTTCATCGGCCTGATGCACCGGCAGATCGAGGGGCTCTGTGTCTACTGCCTGGTGGCCCACGCCCTGGGGCTGATGCTAACGCTGCTGATCGTGGTCGAGCTCCGGGGCGTCTGGCGCCGGGCCCTGGCGCATGATCGAATCTGGCTTGTCGGATCCGTGTCGTTGGGCGTCCTGGGGCTTGGCTCGCTCGTCGGCGGCCAGACGCTCTTGCCGCACGCAACACTCGTGGTCGATCCGGCCGTCGCGGTTGATTCAACCGGCCGGGGCGATCCTCCCGCCGTCGCGGCCGAATTCGACACCGGGCCCGGCCCCGACCGACGAATCCACCTGCCGTTGACGAGCCTGGAACTGCGGGTGGCCGACCTCCCGAGGGTCGGCCCGGCCGACGCACAACACCTGGTGGTGATCTTCGGCGACTACGCCTGCCCGCACTGCCATGAGTTCACCGATCAACTGATCCGGGCGGTGGACCGCTACCGGGGTCAACTGGCCCTGGTGCGACTCATGACGCCGTTGAACCCGCAGTGCAACCCAACGATCGGCGAGCATGGGCGTGGCCCGCGGTATGGAGCGTCCTGCGACCTGGCGAAGCTGGCTCTGGCTCTGTTCCAGATTGATCCCGCCGCGTTTGAGCGGTTCGAGCGATGGGCGGCCTCAACGCCCACGACGCCGACGCTGCCCGACGCCGTGGCACAAGCGGTTGCCCTGGTCGGCAAGGAGACGCTGCGCCAGCGATTGCAGCAACCCGGGATCGGCCTCTCCCTGGCCCAGCACGTGGCCGCCTTTGCCGCGCTGCCGCCGGAGTACGTGAGCATGCCGGTGGTCGTGATGCAGGGACATTACGTGCGGGGGACGCCCTCGGCCGCGCGAGAGACATTTGAACTGCTTGAGTCGCGGCTGGGGCTGACCCCACCCGACCCGTAACGACGCCGCATCGGCAGGGGGGAGGAGGGGGCAGCGACGAGTCCCCCCGGGTGTGGCCTGGAGATCTCACGCCCGCAGGGCGCGTTCGAGCCGCATCTTCGCCGTGGCATAACGGGTCTGCTGGGCGAGCTGCTGCACGGCCGGCCCCTGGCTGGCGCGCTTGAGCTGGAATACCAGCTTCTTGAGGTGCTCGTCCCGCATGCGGACCCAGTACCGAAAGGCATCCTCGAGCTCGTGCCGGGTGTACTTGGTCAGCGGGTCGGCCATCCCCGTCTGCTCGACGGCCCAGTCGATCAACCCTCGCGGGTTGCGGACGGGGTCCTCGCCGTGACGGAAGGACTCGACCGTGGCCTTGAGCCGGCCGAACTCGGTCTCGAACGGGTCGGTCAAGGCCGCGACGAGCCGCCGCAGCGGGTCGCCGTTGGTCTTGGCCTCGAGCTTGCCTAGCCAGCCCTGGCCGGCCTCGGGGGCATGGCCTGCCCGGCCGGTCCCGTAGCTCGACGTGCTGGACGAAACGGTCATCGTGGAATCTTCAAAGCGTCTGTTCATGGTCTCTGCTGCATCCTTGCTTAACAACGGCGCCACGCCTGTGTTGATCGTCACACGTCCGTGGCCCTGGAAAGTGACAACGATTCTTTGTGCCGGCTGGCCCTCGTGGACGATGGCCTCGGCTTGTTCAACGACCCCTGGGCCCCATTCCGGCCGACGAGGGTGAACAACCAGATCACCCCGCCCGAACTGGGGGCTCATGTCTGCCGTGCTCGACACGTTCCTACCCCAAGATCCGACATCCGCGGCTCCGTCCGCCTGGGTCGGCGCCAGTGGTTCCTACACCACGACGGTCTCAGCCCCTCACGGCTGATTCGTCGACTTCCTTTGTTTTGTCAAACAACCCGGCTGGTGACTGGTTCCGTACATCGAACCAGGCCGTGCGGCCCTTGCGGCTTTGAACTTGCTCAGCTCAAAAAACGCGAAATCAACGAGCCGACGTGCCATCCCCTGTCAGTCACCCCCCGAATCTCATACTTCAGCATTATACCCCGAATTCAAGACCGTCAACTGTCGACACCCGGAATGGCCAAAGATATCCACGGACGCGATCCAAGAAGGGGAAAATGCCGCTGCAATCTGTATCGGCTCGGCCGCCGTCGGAGATTGAGCATGGCCCAGGAATCCTGTGTTCAATCGACGCCAGGGGCGAAAAAGACCTTGCACGCCCCTAAAAGATCGGTTCGTAACCGCCTCACAACCAGGCCTTGCCGTTCGCCCGCGTCCCGCACAGGCACACTTCCAGCCCCATCGCCCGGGCCATCGCCGCCTTGGCCAGCATCGCCGCGTCGGCTGAGGCCGCGTCCTTCGCATAAGCCACATGGACATGGTTGGCCTTGTGGCGGGCCATCATCTGGTCCCGGCTCACGCCGTACGTCACCGCGTGCATGATCGGCCACTGCGGGGTCGTCGCCTCCCAGCGCCGGCGCGTCTCCGCCTCGGGCAGCTTGACCGCCTTGCCGCGCCCCAGGTCCATGCACAACTTGCCGCCCCGGGCGTCGTGCCGGACAAATACCCGGCTCCAGATGATCTCGCCGGGTTTGCTCACGCCACGCAGCGTCCCGCCGCCGAGCCTGAAATACATCGCCGGCTGGCGCATCGAGTCCGCGCCCTTCCAGCCACCCTCGAAGTGCGCCGGTGGGGCCGCCCCGCTGATCAGGAACACCCACACATAGTCCTTCGTCGAACCCGACGCGTCCGCATCGCCCCAGCGGATGTCGTGCAGCGTGTTCTCCACCGGCTGGCCCAGCGCCTTGTGCACGCGATAGGTCATCAGCGCGTCGAGCCCCGCGCACTCGTCCACCTCATTGAAGTGCGGCAGAGGCTCTCCGGCATAGAGCACCCGCTTGCCGTCCCGGCTCATCACAGGCGGGCGGTCCTGATTGTTCAGCGTCCCCTCCACCAGGTCGCTGGCCGGCAGTACGTCCTTGAGTCCCTGCTGGTACTGGATGCCGATCGTGGCGCAACCAAAGTCATCCGCGATCCGCACCGCCGCGATGTACATCTTGCACTGTGTGAGGATCTGAGCGTCGGTCAGGTCCGTCGCCTCGTTGGGCCCCGTATGGAACTTCATCCCGCGATCTTCCATCCATTTCCGCACTGCCGACGCCTCAGTGTCGCTGACCTGCGTCGATTCGTAGTAGAGGGCGGATTGGCTGAGCCGCTCCTTGAACACCCCGGTCGGGTGCAGCAGGTGATCGGGGATGATGGCGTTGAACATCCCCATGCACCCCTCGTCGAACACGCCCATGATGGCCTTGTC
>JADZCW010000139.1 GCA_020851395.1 Phycisphaeraceae bacterium | reverse complement strand
GGCGAGTCGGTGACCGAGCCGCTGCGGTACTACGAGAACAACACGGCCGGGACGCTGAGCCTGCTGACGGCGATGAAGGAGGCGGGGGTCAGGAAGATCGTCTTCTCCTCGACGTGCGCGACGTACGGAATGCCGTCGTCCATGCCGATCGTCGAGACCATGCCGCAGTCGCCGATCAACCCGTACGGGTGGTCGAAACTCTTTGTCGAGCGGATCCTCAAGGACTTCGCGGGGGCCGAACCGCAGTTCGCGTTCGCGGCGCTGCGGTACTTCAACGTCGCGGGGTGCGCGGCCGACGGGGCGATCGGGGAGGACCACACGCCCGAGACGCACCTGATCCCGGTGATCCTGCAGACGGCGCTGGGGCAGAGGCCTTATGTGACGATCCTCGGGGACGACTACCCGACGGCCGACGGGACGTGCATCCGGGACTACATCCACGTCGAGGACCTGGCTGACGCGCACATCGCGGTGATGCAGGACCTGCGGCCGGGTCAGCAGCGGATCTACAACCTGGGGATCGGGCAGGGGTACAGCGTGAAAGAGGTGATCGAGTCGGCGCGGCGGGTGACGGGGCACGCAATCCCCGCGCAGGTCGGGCCACGCCGGGCGGGCGATCCGCCGGAGCTGTTCGCCAATCCGGACAAGATCCGTCAGGAACTCGGCTGGCGGGCGAAGTACACGCAGCTGGACCCGATCATCCAGACGGCGTGGAACTGGTTCAAGAACAATCCGCAGGGATATCCGAAGCACCGGTAATCACGACGGGCAGACCCTCGATGCGTCGTCAGCGGCCACGGTTGGCCATGATCAGCAGCGCGAGCATGGCGGCCAGGCCCAGGGCGATCAGGGCCAGGATGACCCAGGCGGCGAGTTTGACGCCCAGGCCCTGACGCGGACGCCAGACGACCGAGCCGTCGGCGGGATCGGGGGTGTCGCTCGACGGGCCCAGGCTCGGGGGATTGTGTCCCGGCCGGCCCGCCAGACCACGCAGGGAGGCCTCGGTGGCTGAGTCGTTGGCGTCGGGCTCGCGCGGGGGAGCTGGGTCGTGGGGTTGGGGGTCGCTCATCGTGATGTCTGACGGTCGGAAAAAAACGGCTAGCGGCCGCGGCGGCCGGGGATCTGGGTGAAGCCCCAGAGGCTGTCGGTCCTAAAGAGCAGCTTGGCGGCGGGCAGGGCGACGAGGCAGGTGTAGATCAGGTCGAGGAAGCGGCCGAGGAGCTGCTCGGCGGAGCTCCAGCCGGCGACGGCGGCGGCGGGTGAGATCGGCCATCCGCGGATGGCCAGGAGGGTGACGGTCAGCAGGTGGGCCATCAGGCCCGCAAAGAAGACTGTTACGGCGAGGGTGAAGGCGGACTGACGCAGGACCAGTCCGCGGAGCTGGATGGCGGCGTAGCCGGCGACGAACAATCCCAGGGCGGCGGGGCCGACGACGTCCAGCGGCATGCCGTCGCCGGGGGCGACGCGTCCGAGGTCGATCAGGATGCCGGCGAGGATGGAGGCCCATCCGACGGCCAGGGGCGGGGCGGACAGGCCGATGTAGACCACCAGGATCAGCATCAGGCTCGGCGTCGCCCCGCGGACCTGCCACAGGCCGTGCAGGCCCAGGTCCAGACCCAGGGTGAGGTAGAGAAAGACCAAGAAGATCGGCCAGCGCATGGGCGTTCTCCGGGCGTCTGGATCACCGCGGGGCGGGGGCGGTGGCCTCCATGGGGACGAGGACGACCACGCGCGTCAGGTAGGCAAGGTTGACCATGGGCTCGACGATCACGCGTTTGAAGTTCAGGGGGTCGGCGTCGCGTTCGATGCGGGTGACGCGGCCGACGATCAGTCCCCAGGCCTCTGGGGGCCAGCCGCCGGCGGTCCCGCCCGTCGGGGGCGACAGACCGGTCGTGGATGCGTCGCCGGCCAGGTGAGCCAGGTCCCCTACGTCCACGGGCTGCTGGATCTCGACGCTGGTCCAGAAGATCTGTCGGTTGGGGTCGAATTGGACGTAGCCGGGCCACTGGCGGGTAGCGGCCATGGTCGGGGGGACGATGCGGACCTCGAGGGGGGCGGTGAGGCTGGTGATCAGCGAGACGTAGGCGGTGGCGCCGCCGGCGTCGACGACGCGGCCGACGAGGTTGATGCCGTCGGTGACGATCATGCCGGGCTCGACGCCCTGTCGCGTGCCCTTGTTGATGGTCAGGGCGGTGACGCCGGGGCGGCCGGTCCAGGCGGTGACGCGGGCGGAGAGGAATCGGACGCCCTGGAGGTTGACCTGTCCGGCCTTGGCCATGCCGGCGAGGCGTTCGTACTGCTCGACCTTCTGGCGGGCGTCGTCGAGCTCGGCCTCGAGCTGGCGGACGTAGCGGAGGTCGGCGAGGGTGCGTTGGTCCATGCCGGCCGGCAGCGGGGCCGATCCGCCGCGCAGGGAGACGGACAGGGCATTGAGCGGGTCGCTCATGGGGGACCAGAGGACGTCCTTGAAGTGGCGCAGGCCGCTCCAGAGCCAGGCGCTGGCGGTCCCGGGGAGTTGGCTGGTGATGATCAGGAGGATCACCGTCAGCCCCATCACGCGTCGCTGATTGAGTAACGATGACCTCATCCGAACCCCAATGAACCCCGGGCGCGGCCCGGGGTAATGCCCGCTGCTAGAGGGCGTCCATGTCGCTCTCCATGGTCCGCTTCCACTCCTCGAGGTGTTCGAGGTAGATGGCGGTGCCGCGGGCGACGCAGGTCAGGGGATCCTCGGCGATGCGAACGTCCAGGCCGGTGGCGTCGTGGATGACCTGGGCGAGGCCGCGGAGGAGCGCGCCGCCGCCGGCGAGGCAGATGCCGTTCTGCACCAGGTCGGCGGCGAGCTCGGGCTCGAGGCGTTCGAGGGTGCGGGTGACGGTCTCGATGATGGCGCCCAGGGGCTCCTGGAGGGCGGTGCAGATCTCGTCGGAGGTGACCACCGTTTTGCGGGGCAGGCCGGAGATCATGTCGCGGCCGCGGACCTCCATGGTGCGGGCGTTGCCGTCGGGCATGGCGGTGCCGATCTCGATCTTGATGCGCTCGGCGGTCTGCTCGCCGATGAGCAGGTTGTAGGCCTTCTTCATGTGGTTGATGATCGACTCGTCGAGGTCGTCGCCGGCGACGCGGACGGACTCGCACTGGGCGATGTCGGCCAGGCTCATCACGGCGACCTCCGTCGTGCCGCCGCCGATGTCGACGATCATCGAGGCGGTGGCCTCGACGATGGGGAGGTTGGCGCCGATGCCGGCGGCCAGGGGCTCCTCGACCAGGTAGACGCGGCGGGCGCCGGCTCGTTCAGCCGAGTCGAGCACGGCGCGTTTCTCGACGGCGGTGATGCCGCTGGGGACGGCGATGACGACGCGGGGTCGGGGGAAGGGGCGGCGGCCGTTAACCTTGCGGATGAAGTAGCTGAGCATGGCCTCGGTGATCTCGAAGTCGGAGATCACGCCGTCCTTGAGGGGACGGATGGCGCTGATGCTGCCGGGGGTCTTGCCGAGCATCTCCTTGGCGACCCAGCCGACGGCGTTGCCGTTGTTGATGACCTTGTTGGTGCCCTTCTGGACGGCCACTACGCTGGGTTCGTTCAGGACAATGCCCTCTCCGCGCACGCACACGAGGGTGTTGCACGTGCCGAGGTCGATGCCCATGTCCACGCTGAACCAACTGAGGATGTCGTCGAGGAACAAGGGTGCAAACCCTTTCGTAGAGCGTCCGTCCCCTCGGCCGGCCCGCGACCAACCGCCAGGCCACTCGGCCAGAGCGACGCGAGACCCCATGTCACCAAGATGTTACAACAAATCGGCCAGAAAGGCTTTCATGGTCCAATAACACCACCCCGGAAGTGACCCCGGTCGCCCGGAAATAGTCGCGACAACGATGGACAGGGGCCTTAGCGGTCGGATTCGACGACGTAGAAGGGGTTGGACGAGCCGGTGAGTGTGACGTTCTTGTAGCCGACGTAGACCACGCCGATCAGCAGCGCCACCGTGGCGATCAGGGCCAGGACGGTGTAGATGTTGGCCTGTCCGCCTTGTCGAGCCGTATGTCGCCGGACGTTGACGGTCATTGCGCTGCTCCTGGAAAAACCTGCGTCATCACCTTGGCGTGGGATGGTTTAGAGGCCGCCGGTGCGGACCGAGTCGCCGTTCTTGATCGGGCCCTGCTGGAGGGTGACGCGTCCGACGGCCGAGTCCTGGTCGACGAGGGTGACGACCAGGGTGCCGAGGAACTGCTCGCCGCGGTAGATGACGAACTTCATGTTCTGGGCGACGTTGTCGCGCTGGCCGATGTCGAGCTGGACGAAAGTGTCGCCGGCGAGGTTATCCACACGCGAGACCTGGCCGTAGATGGCGGTCTGGGGCATGAAGGGGCCGGCGGCGGTGGTGATCTGGGCGAGCATCTGGTCGCGGACGTCCTGCGGGAGCTTGGCGATGCGGGCCTCGTAGTCGGAGATGGTCTGGTCGCGCTGGGCGAGGTCCTCGCGCAGGCGGCGGATCGAGACATCGGCGGTCTCCATCTGGCTGGTGAGCTGATTGACGCGGTCGTTGGACTCGATGAGGCGCAGCTCGAGGTCGACCATCTTCTGGCGGCGTTCGGTCAGCTCGGAGCGGGTGGCGTCGAGCATGCCGGCGATCTGCTGGTTGGTGGCGGCGAGGCGGGACTGGTCGGCCTTGGCCTGGGCGAGCTCGGCGGCCTGGCCGGCGACGGCGGCCTGGGCCTCGGAGAGCTGGGTGTGGAGGCGTGCGAGCGTGGCGGCGAGGTTCTGGGCGGCGGTCTCGTACTGGTTGACGAGGGCGGCCCGGGCCTCCTGGGCGTTGTCAGCCTGCTGCTGGGCGATGCGGGCGCGGGTGCTGGCGGCGACCTCGGCCTGCCTCGCTTCGTCGAGCTGCTTCTTGTACTGCTGCTGGTTGGCCACGAAGGGCACGACCAGAGCCACAAGGAGCACGGAGAGAACGGTCACCACGACCACCAAGGCTTTGGTCAGAACGCTCAAGGCAACCTCCTTGGCTTATCCGGGGGGTCCGGGGGATCCGGGGGATAAGCGGGGATGTCCGACGGTCCTTCGGCAGAAGCTTGCCTGAGCCCGGGGGACTGGCAGGCGCAACTTCCGGGGGTTCCGGGGGGTAACTTCCGGGGCACTTCCGGGGGGGAAGGACCTTTACGGGGGGAGACTTAGGATTACATCCTTGGATGTCGGTTGTCAACCAAGATTATCGGAAAAGGGTGTCCTGGCCAAGGGCGCCGGCCGGCTCTTTTACTCGTTCGATCATCGCGACTGGGGGCCGCCGGCCAGCAGGCGCAGGATCGACGCGGCGGCGGAGAGACGGACCTGAGGCTCGGGGTCCTGAAGGAGCTGGGCGAGGGCGTTGACGGCCGACTCGGCGTGGAACTGGCCGAGGGCCATGGCGGCCTGGGCGCGGATGGTGGCGGCGGGGAAGGCGACGTTGGCCAGGACGACGGGCAACCCCTGCTCGTTGCCGAGCTTGGCCAGGGACTCGGCGGCGGCGAGCTGCTGCTCGATCGGGGGCTCACCGAGCATCTGGGCCAGTGCGGCCTGCATCTTCTGGTCGCCCAGATCGCCCATGAGGCGCGTGGCCAGGACGCGGACCTCGCCGACGACGGAGTAGGCGCCGGCGCGGATGGCGCTGATGTAGGTGTCGTCACCGAGGCGGACGATGGCCTCGGCGAACTGGAGGCGGACGATGGTGTCGCGGGTGGCGTTGGCGCGAGCCATGCGTTTGGCGGAGAGCTGTTTGAGCATGGGGACGGCGCTGGGGTCGCCCATCTGGCCCAGGAGCATGACGGCGTTGCCGCGGACGGTCTGGTCGTCGGTGGAGAGCATCTGGGCCATGGGGCTGACGTCGACCGGCGTGCCGCAGCGGTAGAGAGCGAACATGGCGGCGGCGCGGACGGAGGGGGATTCGTCCTCGAGCCTGGCCTGGGCCATGGGTGCGAGGGCGACGAGTTTCTGCCGGCCGATGACGCCCAGGGCGGCGAAGCGGACGGCCTGGTGGGGGTCTTCCAGGGCGAGCTGGAGCATGGGCGTCGTACGGTCGGATAGGTACTGGGCGCTCTCGGCGGCGTTGGCGCGGAGGAAGGGGTCCTCGCTGCGTGAGGCGGCGACGATCTGATCGATGGCGGCCTGGCGGTGAGGTTCGAGGAGGGGGCGGGGGTCGACGGCCGGGGCGACGGGGGCCAGGACGTCGGGGACGGCGGCGCGCCGGGGCTCGGGGCGCTCGGGGGCGGGGCCGGTCTGGCGCGGGGCGGCGGAGGCAACGGTTGCCAGGGCCAGCACGGCGGCGAGGGTCGATAGCTTGGTGATCCAGGGGCCGAGTGACATCGCGAAACCTCCTTGCGTGTGGCGCGGCGGGCAGATCGCAAAGGCCCCTACCGCGCGGGTCCATCATCCCGCAGCAGTCCACCGGTTGCCAGCAGGGCTGTCAGAGCGGCCATGACCCACCAGGGCGCATCGCCCAGACGGCTGTAGAGCGTGCGACGGGGGTCGAGGGACAGGTCGGCACTGATCGAGCCGGCGACCCGCTGCACACGAGGGCGGCCGGCGACTTGTTCTTGCACTACGGCGGCGACGCGGCCGGCGGGGTCGATCACGGCGCTGACGCCGGTGTTGACCGCGCGGATCATCGAGACACGATTCTCCACGCAGCGGAAGGCGGCCATCTGGAGGTGCTGCGGGCGCTGGGTGGGGCCGAGGTACCAGGCGTCGTTGGTGAGGTTGACCAGGGCGTCGGCGCGCTTCTCGCCGTCGGCGGGGTCGTAGACCATCCGGCGGCAGACGCGGGCGACGGCGTCCTCGAAGCAGATGGGGGTGGCGACGCGGAGCACGCCCTGACCGTCGGCGGCGTCAAGCTTGAAGATCACGGGGTGCGTGCCGGGGCGGATGGAGTAGTCGAAGTCGTAGGGCGAGAGGTAACGGAGGAAGAGCGTCTTGAGCCAGGGGGCGTCGTCGATCCAGGGCATGTACTCGCCGAAGGGGACGCGGTGCATCTTGTAGTAAGCGTCGGGGGCGATCGAGCCGTCGGGGCGGTAGAGGACGACGGCGTTGAAGAGGTCCTCGACGCGGGGGGCATACCGGCCCTGGGCGTCGGGCGTGATCCGCCACCCCTCGGCGGCGGGGGATCCGGCGAGGAGGAAGACGTCCAGCTCGCGGACCAGTTCGCGGATCTGCTGGTCGTAGGTCAGGAGTTCGAGCTTGCCCCAGTCGGACTCGATGGCGCGGGCGAACTCGACGCTGTGGAGGTTGACGGGTCGGGGGACGGTCGTCTCGGGCCAAACGACGACGTCGGGGCGGCGGCCATCCTTGGGGTGCAGGACGGCTTGGTAAGTCAGGGCGATCAGGTCGGCCCAGTCGACGGCGTCCTGGTCCTCGGTGCGCTGGTTCTTGTTGTCCTGGGGGACGTTGGTCTGGATGGCGGCGACGACGACGTCGCTGGCCTGCCAGGTCTTGGACTGACCGAGGCGGTAGTGACCGTAGGCCAGGGCGCCGAGGGAGCAGACGAGCCAGATCGTGGTCCCGGCGACGATGGTGCGTGAGAAACGTCGGCCGCGGCCGCGGCCCAGGCCGGCGGAGCGGTGTCGGACGCGGAGCCAGCGGCGGGTCAGGAGGTCGACGATCAGGCCGCTGGTCATGGCCAGGAGGAAGCTGAGGGTCAGTTCGCCGCCGAGGTCGGCCGCCTGCAGGAGGGCGGAGGGGGAATCGCTCGGGCCGGTGGGGCCCAGGGCATGGCCGAGGTAAAACCAGGTCAGGCCGCCGGCGGGGAAGTAGCCGCGCAGGAGCTCGACGCTGGTCCAGGCCATGGGCAACGCGAGGGTGGCGGCGATGCGCCATCGTCGGACGAGCCCGCGGAAGATGAGCATGGCCAGGGGCCAGTGCAGGGCGAGATAGAAGCTCAGGCCCAGGTAGCCCGGGATGGTCACGGGCCAGAGCCAGAAGAGCATGCCCGACCACCAGGCCAAGGCAACGAGCAGGCCGGTCCAGAAAAGCCGCCAGGGGCGATCGGAGAGCTTGGCCAGGCAGCCGACGGGGGCCAGGGCGAACCAGGCGTAGAAGCTCCAGGCGGGCCAGGGATAGATCAGGGCCAAGAGGCCGGCCGAGAAAGCCCAGAGCCCCAGGTGGGCCGCGATCGAGCCGACGGCGTCGCGATGCAGCGGCGCGGCAGCGATGCTGGGCTGATTGGCCATGGGAGATAGCTTATCAGGAGGGGTCGGGGGTTAGGAATGGCGGGGAAAAAGAAGGAGCCCGCGTCGGTGGGCGCGGGCTCCTGACCCGTGGTTCTCGTCTTTTCCACGGCTGATGCCGTAGGTCTCTTAGACCGCCCGCGGGTGGGCCTGCTGGTAGGCCTGCCGGACGCGGTTGGTCGAGAGGTGGGTGTAGATCTGGGTGGTCGAGAGGGACTGGTGGCCCAGGAGCTCCTGGACGCTGCGCAGGTCGGCGCCGTTCTCCAGGAGGTGGGTGGCGAAGGAGTGACGGAGGGTGTGGGGGCTGATCGAGGGGTCCAGGCCGGCCTGGGTCAGATACTTGTCGAGCTTGCGGCGGACGCTGCGGCTGCTCAGGCGGCTGCCGTTCTTGTTGATGAACAGCGGGACATCGCCCTCGTGGGGGTACTTGGTCCGCAGGGCGCTGAAGCGCTGGTCGGGCTCGAGGAGCGTCAGGTAGTGACGGATGGCCGAGACGGCGTGGGTGCCCAGGGGGACGAGGCGTTCCTTCTTGCCCTTGCCGCGGACGTGGAGCATCTGCTCGGCGGTGTCGACGTCGCGGCGGTCTAGGTCGACCAGCTCGCTGACGCGGACGCCGGTGGAGTAGAGGGTCTCGAGGATGGCGCGGTCGCGCGAGCCGAGGGTGTCGCGGTTGTCGGGCATGGACAGGAGCTTGTCGACCTGCTCGACGCCGATGGCCTTGGGCAGGCGTTTGCCCTGCTTGGGGGTGCGGATGAGGACCATGGGGTTGGTGGCGATCGAGCCGCGCTTCTGCAGCCACTTGTAGAAGCTGCGGAGGGTGGCGATCTTGCGGGCGATGGTGGCGGCGGAGTAGCCGAAGCCGTCGAGGTGGGTGAGGAATCCACGGATGGTCATGGCGTCGGCGGCGCCGATGCGGGTGTCGAGCTCAGCCGGGGGCAGCGAGCCCGAGGCGACGTCACCGCCCGGATTGCCCCCCTGCCCGCAGGAACTGGAGAGGTGGTCGGCGTACTGGCGGAGGTCCGCCTCGTAGCACCGTCCGGTGTAGGGGCTGAAGTGCCGCTCGAATCGGAGGTAGTGCACGAATTGTTCGAGGACGGGGCTCAGGGCGGACATGGTCGCGGTTCCTTCCACGGGTCGGGCTCCGGTTGCATGAAGGGGGAGAGCGGGTCTTACAGCCCACCGGAATCAGCTTCCGGGGGCGGGGATTCAGTGTTGGGGTCAACTTCCGGGGGACTGGGGTTTGAGGAGTTTCTGGAGGTCCTTGCTCATTCGCTGACCGAGTTGGTGAGAGAGCACGGCGGCGTCGAACCAGTTGATGCCGTCGTCGGGATCCTTGGCACGGCGGGCGATGTCGGCCAGAAGCTCGGACTCCTGCCCGGGGGGGCAGTCAAAGACATAGCGCTGGCCCTGTTTGACCAGGACCAGCGGGGTGCGTTCGGCGCGGGGTTGGCCCGCGTTCTTGTCGGGCTGGGCTTTGAAGTCAGCCACGGGTACCTCCAGACCGCCCCGATCCTCGGGGCGACGGGAGGTCGCGGCCTAGGATGGAGGCAGGAGTTTCTGTCGTTCAGCCGTCAGTCGCACCGTCTCGGCGTGAAGGAGCCGGCGGAACATGGCGTGCGAGACGTACTCGCTAAAGAGGTTCATGTTGGTCCGGTAGCGGCGCCAGTCGGCGGCGGCGTTGGTGTTCTCGGGCCCGCGGCCGGCGCCGTACTGCTCGATCT
>JADZCW010000138.1 GCA_020851395.1 Phycisphaeraceae bacterium | reverse complement strand
GCCATGCGAATCGACAAAAAAGTCGCCGACGCCCGCATCCGGCTGATCCTGCCGACGAGTTTAGGTCAGGTCGTCATCGCTAATGACGCCCCTGACGCGGCGATCGAGGCGGCGTGGGAAACGGTTCGCAAGTTGTGATGTGTGGCTGACTTACAATTGTAGGTCCTGGCCGCTCCACTTGAGCGAATTCAGAGTAAAAAATGTTTCTAAATCTGATGTTTGTGGGTAAGATATTGCCGTGATCCACAATCGTTGAAATGTCCCTGGTGGCGATGGGTGTCCATCCCCACTGGGTATTTATCGTCCCGGGGGTGGGATGGAGAAGGGTAGTCGCGATGCGCTGGGGCAGACGGATTTCAGCGATGATGGTGGTCTTGGGGTTGGCCGACAGTGTCACCGCCAGCCAGATCAACGTGCTGATCTACGGCAACCGGTCGCTGGGAGCATCGCCGACGATGCTGCAGGCGTTCTGCCCGCCGGGGGCCGATACGTTGTCGGTGCAGTCGCTGAAGGTCTGCGGTGCGAGCCTGGGCTATTTCCTCACTCAGGACAGCGCCACGGGCCTGCTCGACGACCGGGCGTGGGACTACGTGGTGCTCGAGGACACCAGCGGGTGGTCGGAGCCCTCACAGGTCGGGGACACCTGGCTGAGCCAGAGCGTCCGGCAGTGGGACGCGCTGATCAAGGAAAAAGCTCCCACCGCTCAGACGATCTTGATGGTCCAGCCCATGCTCGTGCCCTACATGCCGCACATGGACCATGTCGGCGAACTGTACGAGGCGCTGGCCCAGGAGCTTGGGGCGAAGGTGGCCCCGGCGGGACAGGCGTTCAAGCTGTCGATGGACGAGCGGCCGGAGGTTCGCCTGCTGGACAACCTGGCGGCCGATTCGGGATTCACCACGCTCTCGGGTGACTACCTGAGCACGCTGGTGCTCTTCGGCACGATCACCGGCCGCAGCCCGGTGGAGATGCTCAATCTTCGGGTGATCACCGGCGAACAGAACGCCTGGCTCAAGGACGTGGCCGTGCGGACGCTGGCGGTGCCGGAGCCGGCGGCGGCGCTATCCGTTCTGGCCTTGGGGGTGCTGGGTATGTCTCGTCGTCGAAGAGCGTGATCACGCCGGCTGATTGCGGGCCAGGTCCATCAGCGCCTGGTGCGAGCCGACGGCTGTGATGGGATCAGCCGGGTCGGGCGTGCGCAGCTCATAACCACCGTACGAGCGCATGTCCCAGGCCTGGCGGCGGTCGGCGAGCATGACGTCCAGGACCTGCTGCAGCCGTTGCTGCAGGGCCGGGTCGAGGATGGGGGCCACGCACTCGACGCGGTTGCTCAGGTTGCGGTACATCCAGTCGGCTGAGCCGATGTAGTACTCGGGTCGGCCGGCGTTGTGGAAGTAGTAGATCCGTGAATGCTCAAGGAATCGACCGATCACGCTCGAGACGGTGATGTTGGCGCTCATGCCCGGCACCCCGGGGATCAGGCAGCAGAAGCCGCGGACGAGCAGTTGGATGCGGACGCCGGCGTTGGAGGCTTCGTAAAGCTTCTCGCAGACGGAGGTGTCCTCGAGGCTGTTCATCTTGGCGATGATGTGCGGGCGGTGGGGGTCGGCCGGGTCGGCGCCGCGGTCGCGCCAGGACCGGGCGTGGGCGATCTCACGGTCGATCATCTCGCCAAAGCGCTTGCGCATGTTCAGGGGGGCGATCAGGAGGTGCCGGAACTCTCGCTTGGCGCTGCGGCCGGTGAGGTAGTGGAAGAGCTCGACGAGGTCGGCGGTGTAGGCGGGGTTGGCGGTGAACAGGCCCAGGTCGGTGTAGAGCTGGGCGGTGGTGGAGTTGTAGTTGCCCGTGCCGATGTGGGCGTAGGTCCGCACGCCCTCGGGCTCCTGGCGGACGACCAGGGCGGTCTTGGTGTGGGTCTTGAGGCCCACGATGCCGTAGACCACGTGCACACCGGCCTTCTCGAGCTGGTGGGCGACCTGGATGTTGCGCTCCTCGTCGAAACGGGCCTTGAGCTCCACCAGGCAGATGACCTGCTTGCCGCTCTCGGCGGCGCGGATGAGGTCGGGGATGAACGGCGAGTTGTGGTTGGTGCGGTAGAGCGTGAGCTTGATGGCGATGACGCGGGGATCGTCAGCCGCGGTCTGGATGAAGCGCTCGACCGAGGCCTTGAAGGACTCGTAGGGGTGGTGCACGAGCACGTCGGCCGAGCGGATGACGGAGAAGATGTCCGCCTCGGGGTCGGCCAGGCGGGCGGGGGTGACGGGGAACCAGGGGCTGTGGCGCAGCTCGGCGATGTTCAGCGCGTAGACCGGGGCCAGGTCGGTGTAGTCCAGCTCGCCGGGCATGCGGTAGACGTCGGCCTCGTTGAGCTCGAGCTCCGCCATCAGGAAGCGGACCATCCGCTCGTGCGGGTGCGGGCCGACCTCGAGACGAACGACCGGGGCGAAGCGGCGGTCGCGCAGCTCCTGCTCGATCAGCTCGAGGAGGTCCTCGGCGTCCTCCTCGTCGCGCTCGACATCGGCGTTGCGGGTGACGCGGAAGGGCATGACGTCCTCGATGACCATGCCCTCGAAGAGATCCTGGATGTTGTGGCGGATGATCTCCTCGACATGGACAAAGCGGATCGTCCCCGAGGCCCCTGGCGTCGAGACGACACTTCCGGGGGTGTCATCGCCGATACGGACCCAGCGGGGCAGGACGCGCGGGATCTTGATGCGGGCGAACTGCCGGCCGCCCCAGTCGTAGAGCGAGTCGGCCTCGTGGACGTGCGAAGGCTCGTCCTCGAAGCCCGGCGGGCGGAGGATCACACCCAGCGACGTGCTGAGGTTGCTGATGAAGGGGAACGGATGTCCCGGGTCGACGGCCAGAGGGGTCAGGACGGGGAAGAGGTTGTCGCGGTAGTAGCGGTGGGCCCAGGCGCGGTCGGCGTCGGAGAGTTGGTCCCAGGTCAGGAGCTCGATGCCGTGACGGGCCAGGGCGGGCATGATGTCCTGCCGGAAGCAGTCGGCCTGGACCTGGAGCATCTCGACGGTCATCTTGCGGATGTGCGCGAGCACCTCGACGGGGGTCATGCCGTCGGGCGTGCGCGTGGCGATGCCGGCCGCGACCTGACGGCGGAGCCCGCCGACTCGCTTCTGGAAGAACTCATCGAGGTTGGAGTTGAAGATCGACAGGAAGAACACACGCTCGAGCAGCGGCGTCCGCGGGTCGACGGCCTGGTGGAGCACGCGCCGGTTGAACTCGAGCCAACTCGTCTCGCGGTTGATGTAGCGCGGGATGGTGGGGTCGGAGAGGCTTGCGGAGGAGGTCATACGGCTCACCGGGCCTGACGAGGGTCTGAACAGGCAGATTATCCCCAAAATCTTAACCGGAGAATGTTAGGCCCGACAGCGCTCACCGTCGGCCGACGACACAGGCGATGAAATCGCGGCGGTCGGGCAAGGATTGAACGGGGCGGAATCGCCCGTCGGCCACGCCGCGGCGGGGATCGAGCTTGTCGCACCACACCTCAGCCTTGGCGAAGCCGGCGTCGACGAGCAGTTCCAATAACTCGGGCGGCGTCCACAGCCGCCAGTCGTAGCGGAAGGCGTTGTCGCGGCGTGAGCCGTCCCTGAACTGGAAGTGGATGCGGCAGTCGGTGCGATGCGTCGCGGCGTCGAAGCGGCGCTGTTCCCAGATGTATTGGACCGTTGGCAGGCCGACCTCGGGCGCGGCCACAACGCGGCGCGTCTGGATCGAAGATTGCATGGCGCCGGGGCCGCCATAGATGTCAAAGACCAACACGCCGTGGGGACGCAGGGCCTGCCGGGCTCGTCGGAGATATGCCAGGAACTCGGCCCGCTGGTGGAAGTAGAGCATGCCGAAGTTCATGGAGATCAGGATGTCGACACGAGGCACGTCACGCGGGGCGACGACCTTGCGGACGTCGGCACGGAGCAGGTGCAGGTCGGCAGAACGCGGGCCCAGCTCACGCTGCGCCTGCTTCCATGCCCACCGCAGGACAGACGCATCGCGGTCGATGGCGACGGCCTGGCGATCGGCGTCAGAAGCGACGAAGGCGGAGGCGATGGCGCAGGTGCCGGCGAAGTCCTCGCGGAGGAACCTGGGCGCGGGGACACGCTTGCCGCGGCCATGGGCGTGGATGCGCAACGCCAGGGCCAAGTCGGCGTAAGGGTCCTGCACGGCATGTCGGTAGAGCAGGAGCTTGTGGGGCATGGGGGTAGAATTCTAAGGCACGGGACGCCAAGACACCCAGACAGGACTTCATCCATGCCGGAACTGCCGGAAGTTGAGTGCGTGCGGCGGACGCTGGCGCGACGGATCGTCGGCCGGCGGGTGATCGACGTGGAAGTCCGGCGGGCGGCGGTGGTGCGCGGCAAGGTCACGGGTCGGGCGCTGCTCGTCGGATGTGTCCTGGAGGAACCCTGCCGGCATGGGAAGCATCTGGCGCTGACGACCGGGGGCGACGGTCCGTGCGTGGGCGTGCACCTGGGGATGACCGGGTCGCTCTGCTGCGAGGCGACCGAACCCGCCGACTCCGGCGACAAACATGTGCACGTCCTGTGGAAACTCGACAACGGCTCCATGATGAGCTTCCGCGATCCGCGCCGATTCGGCGGCGTCTGGACGTTCACGACCCAAGAGGCGATGGCGGCTCAACGCTGGTCTGCCCTGGGGCCCGACGCGCTGACCATCACGCCCAAGACACTGGCGCGCCGCTTCGGGTCACGGCGGGGCGCCATCAAGGCTGTGCTGCTGGACCAGACGCTCATCGCCGGGTTAGGCAACATCTACGCGGACGAGCTGCTGTTCGCCTGCGGGCTGAGCCCGATGATGCCGGCGTGCCGGCTGACGACGGACGACCACGCGAAACTGACCACGGCCATGCGCCGGATCCTGCGACGAGCGATCGACGCCGGGGGGTCAAGCGTGCGGGACTACGTCGACGGCCATGGGCGGGCCGGACGATATCAGCGGCGTCATCAGGTTTACGGGCGGGCGGGTCTGCCCTGCACGGTGTGCGGCAGCACTCTGGCCGGCAACATCATCGCCGGCAGGACGACGGTCCATTGCCCGCGTTGTCAGCCCTTGCGCTGACTCTTCCGGGGGCCGGGGGTCATTCGCCCAGCAGGATGGCGCGGGCCGGGCGAAGCCGACGGATAAGGATGGCGGCGAGGATGGGCACGCTCAGCCCGGCCGCCCACTTGATCAGGAACACAAGGTCATGGCTCTGGATGTCGAGGGCCAGGCAGAGGCGTTTAAAGAGGGCCAGGGCGAAGGTGTGGTAGAGGTAGATCGCGTAAGAACAAGCGCCCAGGACCGGCAGGATCGGGACCGCTCGGCGGTGACGCAGCAGCAGGTACCCCGCGCCCAGGCCGGTCAGCACACTCACCAGCCCGGTCCGTGAGGGGCCCCCGAGACCTGTGCCGGGCTCAAACGTGAACAACAGGACGAGACCAGCCGTCAACACAACGGCGGCCACGATGCTCCAGGCCTGGTGATTGAGCAGAGGCACGAAGCGCCCCATCCCGTACCCGAGCAGGAAGGACGGCAGGAGATAGAACACGCCCCAGATGCTCAGGAAGGCGGGGGCCGCGTAGAGCTGCTGCGTGACCACCGAGGCGATCAGCACGACTCCCCACGTCGCCGGCCGCAGCAGCAGGCCGACCGGCTCGACCAAGGCCATGAGCACGAAGATCAGGAACAACGCCTGCAAGAACCAGTACTGCTCATAGCTGAAGAAGTAGGCCCGCCAGAGGGGCAGATGCTCGCCCTGGCGCGTCGCGCCGGGCGCGTATCGCTGCGCGACATAGGTCAGCGTCACGGCCGTGGCGAACGGCACGAGGAGCCTGCGGATCTTGTTGACGACGAAGGCCACTGATTGGCCACCCCTGACCGGACGCATGGCGTAGACCAGCCCGGCAATGCAGGCGAACAGCGGCATCTGGATCGCGTCGGCGACGAGGTAGAAGCCGTCATATAGCCCCCGCAAGGGCGAAGAAGCGAGATCAGAGCTGTGCGAGTGATAGGCGACGAGGATGACGATCGCCAGGCCGCGAACGGTCTCGATCGCCATGTCACGCCGTGAACCGACGGTTTGCAGGTTTCCTCCCGGGGGAGAGGCGCTCTGTTCTGACTCGGTGGCTTGGGCCATAGCGGAGTTCTGGCTTGGAACGGAGTGTATATGGGCCGAGCGCCGCCGCGATCCAGGCTGACGGCATGCGGAACGATAACGGGGGATGGCACCTTGTTCAACGTTTTGCCCGCTTGGCCCTGTTGGACATGGATCCTTCAGGAGATAGGAACTAAGAGAGAAGAGTTCATTCTTCTTCTTAGTAAAGAACCCTGTCGATCTGGGTGGAAAGATGATCTGACTGGCCGTAATTCATCACCCACGCACCGTTCATAGCAATTGACTCGGCGTGGAGAAGATGTCGGCCGGCATGTGGGGTCGGTTGAGGATGACGTGGGTGCTGTCGACGCCGCTAAGGGGAGTGATCTGACAGACGCCGAACGTGTCTGGTCGGGTTGCGCGCGACTCGACAGAAGGTGTCAGGGTTTCAACGTTCTTTCCACGGTGGACTCGACAGGCCGCGAAGCCGTGTCTTGGTTTACGTTGGATGACCACGCGGGCAAGAAAAAACCCTCGTCAGCGAGGGGTAGGCGTATGGGAAGCGCGAAGAATGAAGGTCTGAAACTGACAACCCGATGAATCACGGATGGACTACTTGGCCTTGCCGATGCGTTCATCGAGCTGGACGATCTGGCCGGCGAAGTCGGGGTCCTCGGCCACGCGCTCGTCGACGATGCGGATCGAGTGCATGACGGTGGTGTGGTCGCG
>JADZCW010000137.1 GCA_020851395.1 Phycisphaeraceae bacterium | reverse complement strand
AGGCGCAGGCCCACCGCCTCGATCTCCTTGAGGTCGGCCCCGTAGACCTTGATGCCGATCGGCGTGCGCACGCCGGTCGTGAGCATGTCGATGCGCGCCTTGATGGGCATGGTCCAGGCGTTGGTGGTGCCCGGGATCTGGAGGGCCCCGTTCATCTCCGTGACCAGCTCGTCCCAGGACAGGCGGTCCGGCCAGATACGCCGCCACACCAGGCTGCTGAGCCACTCCGGCGACCACGAGGAGTACCAGCGCCGCTTCGGGCGCCATTCGCTCGGCGGCTTCAGGACGACCGTCGTCTCCATCATCGAGAACGGGGCCGGATCGGTCGAAGTCTCGGCGCGGCCCGCCTTCCCGAAGACGCGCTCGACCTCGGGGAACGACTTGAGGATGCGATCCTGGACCTGCAGGACCCGGCTGGCCTCGGTGACCGACAGGCCGGGCAAGGTCGTCGGCATGTACAGGATCGTTCCTTCGTTGAGGGGCGGCATGAACTCGTGCCCCAGGCGGAGGTACGCCGGCACGGTGCTGGCCACGATGAGCACTGCGACCGCGATGGTCGTCTTCGGGCGGCGCAGCACGGCGCGGCAGGCTGGCTCATAGACCGCGAAGAGCAACCGGCTGATGGGGTGCCTCTCCTCGGGGTAGTACCGCCCCACCGTCACCTGGTTGAAGATCCAGGCGAGCCAACGGGGGCGGAACGAGACGAAGTCCATGCGCGCGAACAGCATCCGCAGCGCCGGGTCCAACGTGACGGCGAGCCCGGCGGCGATGAACATGGCGAGGTTCTTGGTCCAGGCCAGGGGGCGGAAGAGGCGGCCCTCCTGGTCGACGAGCGTGAAGATCGGCAGGAAGGCCACCGCGATCACGAGCAGGGAGAAGAAGACCGAGGGACCCACCTCGAGCAGCGCCTCCAGGCGCACCGCCTTGAAGTCGCCCTGCCGCCCGCCCGACTGCCACAGCTCGAGCTTCTTGTAGGCGTTCTCCACCTCGACGATGGCGCCGTCGACGAGCACGCCGATCGAGATGGCGATGCCGGCCAGGGACATGATGTTCGAGGAGATGCCCATGAGCGCCATCGGGATGAAGGCCAGCAACACCGACACCGGGATGGTGATGATCGGCACGATCGCCGAGGGGATGTGCCACAGGAAGACCAGGATCACGAGGCTGACGATGAGCATCTCGAGGATGAGCTCGTGGTTGAGGTTGTCGATGGAGCGCTGGATCAGCTCCGAGCGGTCGTAGGTCGTCACGATGCGCACGCCCTTGGGAAGGGAGGGGGCGACCTCCTTCAGGCGCTCGCGCACGCGCTCGATGACGGCCCGGGCATTCTCGCCGTGGCGCATCACGACGATGCCGCCCACGCTGTCCCCCTGCCCGTCGAGATCCGACACGCCGCGGCGGATCTCGGGCCCCAGGGCCACGTCGCCCACGTCGCGCAGCAGGACGGGTGTGCCTCTCTCGTCGGTCTTGAGGACGACCTTCTCGAGGTCCTCCTTGGACCGCACGTAGCCCCGGCCGCGGACCATGAACTCCTTGCCGGCGAACTCGAGCAGCCGGCCGCCCACCTCGTTGTTGCTGGCGCGGACGGCCGCGGCCACGTCCATGATCGCGAGGTCGTAACTCTTGAGCCTGTTCGGGTCGACCGTGACCTGGTACTGCTGCACGAACCCGCCGATCGAGGCCACTTCCGCGACACCGGACACCGACTGCAGCCGATAGCGCAGGTTCCAGTCCTGGAACGTGCGCAGCTCCGAGAGCGAGTGGGTGTTGGAGTCGTCCACGAGCGCGTACTGGAAGACCCAGCCGACACCGGTGGCGTCGGGCCCCAGCTCGGTCCTTACCCCTGGCGGGAGCAGCGGCTGGATTTTGGACAGGTACTCGACCACCCGGCTGCGAGCCCAGTAGATGTCGGTCCCGTCCTTGAAGATCACGTAGACGTACGAGTAGCCGAAGTCCGAAAACCCGCGCACGACCTTGACCTTCGGGGCGCCGAGCAGGGCGGAGACGATCGGGTACGTCACCTGATCCTCCATGATGTCGGGGCTGCGGTCCCAGCGCGAGTAGATGATGACCTGCGTGTCCGAGAGGTCGGGGATCGCGTCCACGGGGATGTTCAGCAGGACGTAGGCCCCGTAGCCCACGATCACCGCGGTCATCAGCAGGACGAGGAACCGGTTGTTGGCGCTGAAGCGGATCAGTCCCTTGATCATGGTGGATCCTCAGTGCTGGTGCTGGCCGTCGTCGTGGCCCGCCGTGCCGGTGGGAGCCCTCCCGGCGGACGACATGCCCGACAGGGCCGCCTTGAGGCTCGACTCCGAGTCGAGCAGGAAGTTGGCCGAGGTCACGACCCGGTCTCCTTCCGAGAGCCCGGAGACCACCTGCTGGCCGCTGCCGTTCACCTTGATGCCGAGCTTCACTTCCCGCGGCTCGAAGCGGCCCTCCCCGCGGTCGAGGAAGACCAGCCGGCGGTCTCCGGCGTTGATCACGGCGCCGTCCGGAACGACGAGGCCTTCGCCCAGGTCCGCGTGCAGGAAGACGTCCGCGTACATGTCCGGCTTCAGCTCGCCGTCGGCGTTGTCGACCTCCAGGCGGACCTTGATCGTGCGGGTGCGCTCCTCCACCGTGGGCGAGATGTAGGTGACGGCGCCCTTCCACGTCCTGTCCGGCATCGACGCGACGGTGATGTGCCCCTCGGTGCCGAGGGTCAGCGACCGCAGGTTGTACTCGTAGACGTCGGCCAACACCCACAGGTGCGAGAGGTCGGCGATGTCGTACAGCGTGTCGGCGGGCGTGACGCGCATACCCTGGAAGGCCATCTTCTGCACGACGTAGCCGCCGATGTCGGCGTGGACGTCGAGAGTCCGGGTCACCTGCCCTGCTTTCTCGAGCCTGGCGATGTCGGCGGGGCGGATGTCCCAGAGCAACAGCCGCTGCCGGGCCGCCTCGTGGAGATCCATGCTGCCCTCGGCGGCCGAGCGCACCGAGCTCTGCGCCAGGTGCGCCTGGGCACGGTGGGCCAGCAGGTACTCCTGCTGCGTCGCCACCAGCTCCGGGCTGTAGATCGAGAGCAGCCGTTCGCCGCGGCGGACGAGCTTCCCGGTGTAGTCCACGTAGAGGTGCTCGACGTACCCGTCGTACTTGGTGTGGACGTGCCGCAGCCGCCGCTCATCGACCGCCACCCGGCCGACCGTCCGGATGCGGTGGTCCAACCGGATCTTCTTGACTTCCGCGCTGCGTACGCCCAGCACCTGGCGCCGTTCCGCGGAGATCGTCACGGCGGCCCGGCCCACGACCCCCGACGACGAGCCTTGCAGCTCGTCGTCGTAGACCGGGACGAAGTCCATCCCCATCTCGTCCTTCGCCGGCTTGTCCGAGTGGACGCTCGGGTCCATGGGAGACCGGTAGAAGGCGATTCGCCGCTCGCCTGGGGGCGGCGTCACCGGGGCGCTGCCGCCCCCCTCCTCGATCGGCACCAGCTTCATGCCGCAGATCGGGCAGTCGCCCGGCTTGTCCGACGTGTAAGTGGGGTGCATCGGGCAGTGATAGCGGGCCGCCTTGGCCACCTGCCCCTGCGCGGTCCCCGCGCCCTTCGTGGCGACGACAACCGCGGCACCCCCACCCACCAGCAGCGCACCTGCCACGACCACGATGATTCCCATCCGCTTCATGACCTTGTTCTCCCGTGTGTGGCCGGTGTTGCTGCGGCCGGCCCGCGAGGCGAGCCGGTCTTTCCCGGCCGATCCGTCCTGACGAGTCCCGCCAGCGCACCTCGAACGCGCGACAGCCGGGGTACGAACGCGGGCCTGCCGTGCGCGTAGCACTCCCAGGCACATTCGAACTCCCCCGCCATCCGCCGCTCCTCCCTCCGCGCGAGGCGGACGTAGCTCAAGGTCAGCACCGGGAACATGAGCAGCGTGGCCAGGGTCGGCCACTGGAGGAGGAAGCCCAGCATGATGACGACCAAGGCCACGTACTGCGGGTGGCGGACGAGCCCGTAGGGTCCGCTCACCGCCAGGACGCCCCGTTGCTGCGCGGAGTGCAGGGCGCGCCAGGCTGAGGCGAGCAGCACGCACCCCGCGGCAACCAGGACGCTGCTCAGGAGGTGCACCGGATGCGAGTGGGGATCCCCATGCAGCCTGAGCAGGCTGAACCAGAGGTGACCGCCGTCGTGGGAGGCCGGGCCCGCATCTTGGAGCCTGCCCCCGAGCCAACCGCTCAGCAGGTAGATCGTGAGCGGGAAGCCGTACATTTCGGCGAACAGCGCGACCACGAACGCCGAGAACCCGCCCAGCGTGCGCCAGTCCCGGCCGGTCCTCGGCCTGAAGAAGCTGGCCGCGAACAGGATGATGAGCCCGGTGTTGAGCAGCAGCAACGCCCACAGACCGTAGGCCGGAGCCGCGTGCGAGTTCATGCCTGCCCTCCGTCGATGGCGAGGCCCTGGCCCGCCGCGAGCGACGGCTTCACCTCGCGATGCCACTTCCAGAGCGTGAAGACGACCGGGTAGATCAGCAGCTCGAGCACGAAGGACGTGATGACGCCGCCGATCATCGGGGCGGCGATCCGCTTCATCGTGTCCGCCCCGGCACCGTGGCCCCACATGATGGGCAGCAGGCCCAGCAAGATGGCCATCACGGTCATCATCTTGGGACGGATGCGCTTGACGGCCCCGTCCTCGACGGCCTCCTGCAGGTCGCGGAGGCTTCTCATCCGCCCCGCGGCCTTGAACTTGTCGTAGGCCTGGTCGAGGTAGAGGAGCATGATCACGCCTGTCTCGGCGTCGACGCCGGCCAAGGCGATGATGCCGACCCAGACCGCGACGCTCATGTTGGAGCCGAGCAGGTAAATCAGCCAGAACGCGCCGATCAGCGAGAACGGCACGGCCAACAGCACGATCGCGATCTTCGTGACGTTCTGGGTGTTGAAGTAGAGCAGGACGATCACGAGCAAGAGCGTGACTGGGATGACGATCTTGAGGCGTTCCTTGGCTCGCTGCATGTACTCGTACTGGCCGCTCCACTCGAGGGTGTAGCCTTCCGGCAGCTTGACCATCTGGCCGACCACCCGCTTGGCGTCCTCGACGTAGCCGCCGATGTCGCGGTCCGCCACGTCCACGT
>JADZCW010000136.1 GCA_020851395.1 Phycisphaeraceae bacterium | reverse complement strand
CCGCCGCCGTCTACGGCGAGGTCGACCCCAACCAGTCCGGCGTCATCAACGTCCAGGACATCAACACCTTCGTCGCCCTGCTCGCCGGCAGCGGCGTCGACTCCGCCCAGCTCGCCGCCATCCCCGAACCCGCCAGCCTTTCGCTCCTCGCACTCGGCGCCCTGGCACTGATCCGGCGACGCTGATCAGAATCCGAGTCGATCGTTCCCGATAGGGCGATCCGATCTCGAACGTGAGTGCTCAATGCCGGGCTGATTCATTTGGGATCAGCCCGGTTTTTTTGCGCCATTGGCTCTTCCTCATCGCGGTCAATCACCGGCCGGAGCCGGTGTCGGGAGACAGCGTCCAAAGCGCCCGATTTAACAGCCTCGGACAAAATGTAAAAATAGGCAAATTCATGGGTCGCCTGGGGGGTGTTAATTGGTGAAAATGTCGGCTGGGGCATTGAAATCATCCGAGGATAGGGTATATTCACAAACACCGCCTCATGCGGCCGGAGGCGATTTGATGCTCCGGCGTGTCTGGCGGTGCGATGTATTTTTTTGCGGGACATCGGTTTTCTATTCGGTTTTTGAGCTTGGTCTTCACGGCTGAATCAGTGGCCTAACGTTCCGCGGAAATGGCCAGAAAAACCTGAAAACTCATACGAGAAGGGTTTTTTCTGAACAAATCCGTGGTATAAGATCGGTAGCGGGCGATCAGGATCGGAGCCTGATCGCCGACCAAGGCGAGGGAAGATTGCACTGGTTCGTTGATAACACGTGAGTCACAGCCGAGATGATCCTGCCTCGCGACTGTCGCGGACAGGGGAGAATCGGTTTAAATCTGCAACTTTGGCCCCGTTTTTACACGAAAAGGAGCGAAAAGATGAGAAGGCATGGTCTGTTCGCGGCTCTGATGATTGTCGGCGGCCTGGTGGCCGGCCAGGCGTCGGCAGGTGTGCTGTACCTGGCGTCCGGCAGCTCAATCCCGGCTGCCCCGGCCCCCGGCGTGCCCGAGATCACGCTCGACCCGACCGGCGTCCTGTTCCCGTCGTCGATCAACCTCTACCTGTATTTCCAGCTCCCCGGCGATGAGAAGGTCAACGGCCTGACGGCCGACCTGGTCATGGACAGCCCGGGTCACGTCGTCAGCACGAGCCGCATCATTGCCAGCGCCCTGGTCAACTCCAAGGTTCGCTGGAACGCCGGCAAGATCGACGGCGTCGTCGGTGGGGCCAACAAGCTGATCGACAACATGCGCCTGTTCGCCATCACTGAGAACGGCATCGACGGCACCTTCGGCGCCCTCGACTCGACCTACAAGGCCAACAGCTCGTCGTACCGCGTGGCCACCGTGACGATCTCCGCGGTCGGCATGGCCCCCGGCACCACCAACGTCTGGATCACCACCAACGATGGCGGCGGCATCAGCTACGCTGAAGGCCAGTACCTCATCGGTATCGACCCCGAGACCGAGGAGCCCATCTTCGGCAACTACAACAACCCCGCCACGACCGGCTTCGGCACCGCTGGCGACCAGGTTGATCCTCGCACCTCCGGCGTGACCGGCCAGGTGGCCGATGCGATCATCCACGTGGTTCCTGAGCCCGCCAGCCTCAGCCTCCTGGCCCTGGGCGGCCTGGCTCTGGCTCGCCGTCGTCGCGCCTGAGCCCCGATCAGAGCGCGTCCAGACGGACGCTACAGTTCGAGTGATTCATCGAGCCGCTCCCTCATCGGGAGCGGCTTTTTTCTATGGAGTCTGGTCTGTCACGTCGGATTCGGCAGGATGGTTCAGTTTATTTTGTCGTCCCATCATGCCAAGGACATATGCCAGCATCGACGCCCTCGAGCGATCTACGCCAGCGAGGTACGTTAGCGCGGGGAGGAATGGCCTGGCGTCATCCGATGCTCGCCCGGGGCGATATTTCCCGCGGCATCGCCTCACGCACCCGCACCGGCGGGGACGCCCAGGATGAGCTTAGAGCCTCTGCTTACGAGAGTTAACAACCATGATTCGGCTCGGTTCCGCATTCATGCGAGGGTCCACGATTGGCCGATGTTCAATGGCAGTCGCGTCTGATAACAACCTCAGCTTGTCAGGACGACGTAGAGGTTGAAGGTCGGGGTATGCCCGGCCCGTTTGGCGGGCGGGCAGACGGCCCTGAGATCATGCGTCAGGCGGATCGATCGCTCATGGCCAAGAAGCAGACCGAACCAGGATCCCCCAAGGCGGCTTCCGGCAAGCCCGCCGACGAGCCCGTTCCCGATCCGCAGTCTGCGCAGGACCCCATGGCTGATCACGACGATCCGCTGCTGGCCGCAGAGGAAGCGGTCGATGCCGAGAACGTCGAGGTCGAGCAGGGGTGGTCCCAGGCCTGGCACCTGCCGGTGCTGCTGCTGGGGCTCGGGTTGATGTTGCTGGGCGTCTACGGCATGCGGGCCAAGCCCACGCCGTTCAACTACGTCCAGACGCTCGACACCGCCCGGCAGATGATCAAGGCCCAGGACTTCGAGGGCGCCAAGGCCCAACTGGACCTGATGGCTGCCCGCCTGAATGAACCCGACGCGGCCTCGCACCTCTTCCACTTCTACCTCATCCAGGGCGATCTGATCTACGAGCAGCAGCTGGCCAACCGCTGGGACAACCCCGAGTCGCACCAGCAGATTGTCAACGCCTACGGCCGGGCGTCGGAGTTGAGCGGCCCGCTCGACGACACCCACCTGATCCGCTGGACGCAGGCCCTGGTGGCGCTGGGGCGTGAGGACGAGGCCATGCGGAAGATGGAGCAGGTCTCCGAGGCGGCCGGGCGCCGGCACCTGATCCTCCAGCAGATCATCCAGCGGCGCCTCGACTCGCCGGGCCCGCACCCGAGCGATCAGGTCCTGCCGCTGTTGGCGCGGTTCTCGTCCGAGCTGAGTAACGTGACCGATCCCGCGGAGAAGCGACGGCTGGAGGTCTGGGCCACGGCCCAGCGGGCGATGCTGATGTTCGAGGCTGAGCCCTCGCCGGTCGGGGACCTGGCCGCCGCGGACGCCGCCGTCACCCAGCCGGCCGAGGTCGGCGCGGCCGAGGAGGTGCGCGATTATCTGTTGCGCCGTCTGGCCGTGCTCGCGGACAGTGGGCCGGAGCAGGACCTGGTGGAGCTGATGCTCCCGCTGGCCCGGGCGTACCAGAAGCTCGGGGGGTTCGACGACGCCTGGCGATGGTTCGACAAGGCGGACGGCTATCTCAAGAAGGTGCCCGAGAACCCGCTGAGCGCCGAGGCCCTGGTGGGGCTCGGGCAGGTGGCCCTGGCACGCACCGGCGACCCGGCGCAGGCGGTGCGCTACTTCGCCGAGGCCGTGGAGAATTACCCCGGCACGTCCAGCTACATCCCGGCCCTGATCGGCCTGGGCGATTGCCGGGCCCGGGCCTCGGATCACGACCAGGCCCGTGACGTCCTGGGCCAGGCCGTCGAGCAGGTGCGCAACCGTCAGATCCCCGCCGACGCGCCGGCGCGCCAGCAACTCGAAGAAGTCGTGCTGGACCATTACGACCGGGCCTTCTCGAACCAGGATTATCAGCTGGCCCTGGACTATGTCGGGGTGCTCTCGCCGCTCTACGGGCAGGACCCGCCGCGCAAGATCGCCGGCCGATTGGCTGTGGCCCATGAGAAGCTGGCCGACCAGCTCAAGGCCCACGCCCAGAGCCTCAAGCCCACCGTCGAACAGGTCGCCCGCTCGACCAGCAGCCAGTGGCGCACCGGCTTTGAGCTGGCCAATCAGGAGGCCGCCCTGCACTACGAGACGGCTGGCGATTACTACTACAAGCACGCCCTGATGGCCGAGACCGAGGGCGACGCCAAGGCCTTCGCCGACACCCTCTGGCAGAGTGCCGAGTGTTACGACAAGGCCCAGCTCTGGGCCAAGGCCATCGCCCGCTACGGCGACTACATCCAGTTCCTCCCCGAGGACCCGCGCCGCCAAACCGCCGCTCGCCGGCTGGGGCTGGCCTACCTCGTCGACGGCCAGTACCAGGCCGCCCTGGGCCAGTTCCTCTCCCTCGCTGAGATGTACCCCAACAGCCCGGACACCTACGACAGCCTCGTCCCCCTGGCCCGCTGCTACACGGAGATGAAGGACTACGACGCGGCCAAGCGCACGCTCAACGGTATCCTCGAGAACCACCCCGCCATCACCCCGCAGAGCCCGCGCTACATCGACGCCTTGCAGGAGCTCGGCCGGCTGCACCACCAGCTCGGCGAGTACCGCGACGCCGTCGCACGCCTCTCCCAGGCCCTGGACCTGATGGAGGCACGCGGCGACAGCCACACCGCGGCCGTGCGGTTTCTGCTGGCTGACGCCTACCGCCAGTCGATCAAGGAGCTCCAGGCCGACCCCGACCAGGCCCTCTCCCAGGCCCAGCTCGCCGCCCGTCAGCACGAACGCGACCAGCGGCTCGACCAGGCCCTGCGCCTCTACGACCAGGTCATCACCGAGCTCGAGCAGCGGACGTTCGACGCCCTGGACCCGCTCGAGCAGGTCTACTACCGCGACTCGTTCTTCTTCCGGGCGGACTGCGCTTTCGACCTGCGGCGCTTCAAGCAGGCGATCGAGCTCTACGACCTGGCCGCCCGTCGGTGGGAGCGCGACCCAGCCTCGCTGGTAGCGTTGATCCAGATCGTCAACGCCCACGCTGAGCTCGGCCAGGTCCAGGAGGCCCGCGCCGCCAACCGCCGGGCCCAGGACCAGCTCAAACGCATCCCCGAGGACGCTTTCAACGACAGCGTGGGCCTGATGACCCATCAGCACTGGGAAGATTGGCTCCGCTGGACCGACCAGCTCCAGCTCCGCGATTCCACCGCCGCGGCCCCCTCCGCCGCGGTGAACACGCCTTAAATCGCCACGTTTTTGTTGTTTCCAGACATAGGGCATGGACAGACCTGGTCCACAGGCTCCCGTGCCGTTCAGACGCCATTGCCTCTACACTATCCCTCGTGCCCGAGATCCTGCTCAGCACGCTCAACGCCCGCTACGCCCACAGCGCCCTGGGGCTGCGCTACCTGCTGGCCAACCTCGGCGGACTTGGGCCCCGGGCGGCCATCCGGGAGTTCGAGATCACCCGCCGGCCGGTGGACGTCGCCGAGACCATCCTGCGCGATCGGCCACGCATCCTGGGCCTGGGCGTCTATGTCTGGAACGTCACGCCCACGACTGAGCTCGTGGCGATGCTCAAACGCCTGGACCCGCAGCTGACGATTGTCCTGGGCGGCCCGGAGGTCAGCCACGAGACGGACGCGCAGGAGATCGTCCGGCTGGCGGACTACGTCGTCACCGGCGAGGCGGACCTGGCGTTTGCCGAGCTGTGCCGCAGGCTGCTGTCCGGTGAACGGCCCGCGCAAAAGGTCATCGCCGCGGAGCTGCCCGACCTGGCCGCGATCGAGTTGCCCTACGACCTGTACGACGCGGACGACATCGCCCATCGCGTGCTCTACGTCGAGGCGTCGCGCGGGTGCCCGTTCTCGTGCGAGTTCTGCCTCTCGTCGCTGGACGTCCCGCTGCGGGCCTTCCCGCTCGAGCAGTTCCTCGCCGCGATGCAGCGGCTGATCGACCGCGGGGCGCGTCACTTCAAGTTCGTCGACCGCACGTTCAACCTCCGGCTCGACACGAGCCTGGCGATCGTCGAGTTCTTCCGCGGCCAGCAGGTGGCGGATCTCTCCCTGCACTTCGAGATGATCCCCGACCGCATGCCGCCGGAGCTGGGTCGGGCGCTGGCGACGTTCCCCACCGGGGCGGTGCAGCTCGAGGTCGGCATCCAGAGCTTCAACGAAGAGGTCACCGCCCGCATCAGCCGGCGGCAGGACAACGCGATGGCTGAGCGGAATCTCCGCTGGCTGCGTCAGAGCACCGGCGTGCACCTGCACACAGACCTGATCGTCGGCCTGCCGGGGGAATCGCTCGCGAGCTTCACGGCCGGCTTCGACCGGCTGGTGGGGTTGGGCCCGCAGGAGATCCAGGTCGGCCTGCTCAAGCGCCTGCGCGGCACGCCGATCAGCCGGCACGACGCCGACTTCGGGATGGTCTACAGCCCGCACCCACCCTACGAGATCCTCGCCAACAGCCTGCTGGATTTCGCCACGATGCAGCGCCTGCGCCGTTTCGCACGCTACTGGGATCTCTTGGCCAACAGCGGGCGGTTCATCGCGACGCTGCCGCTGCTCTGGTCGATGCCCGGGTCGCCCGCGGCTTCGCCCTTCGCCGCGTTCCTTGCCCTGACGGACTGGGTCCACGCGCGGACGGGGCAGACGCACGCCATCGCCCTGGCGCGTCTGCGGGCGCTGCTTGGTGAATACCTGGTCCAGACCCTTGGCCGACCGGCCGAGGTCATCCACGACGCGCTCGAGCGCGATGCCCGGCGGTGTGAGCAGTCGGCGAGGACTCAACGGTCAGGAGAAGCGAAGGACAACTCCGGTGCGACGGTGGCCGGGGGCAGGGCGCGCCAGGCCCGAGCCGTCGACTTCGACAGGGGATGAGCCGAGTGAATTTGGGGGGGCCTGGTCGCACCGAGCTTACAAAACAGGCGACGCGGTCTTTCATTTCTTCCCAGCTTCACGCACGTCGCCTCATGCCCCGTCAGGACGGCTTTTTTTGCCGCATTTTTCGGCATAATCCGTCACGGTTGTGTTGGCGGAAGGGGTTTTGCGCTTTAGGATTGACGGATCAGGGGAAGCATCATGGTCTTGGCCGTCGTGAGGGTGTGTTGAGCCGGATCCATGACATGACGGGGGCCCCTCGGAGGACGTGTTGATGAAGTCCATCGCCGAGGGGTTGTGATTTTTTTAGCGGGGCGAGGTTGGAGGAGGGTGATCGTTAGACATATTGGTCCTGGTTGACGCGTGGGCCGGTCGGGTTGCGATGCTTTACGGCTGCCCCGGGAATGTCTCCCCCGATGCAGTCGATTCCCACACGCTGATGCTCCTGCCTTGTACGTCCACGCGATCAAACCACACCAGAGCCCGGCAGCTCCAACCCCCGCTGCTGGGCTCACTTTTTTGGTGATCTGAGTCTATGCGAAGCCGGCCGGCGCTCACGCGCCGCTGAGCATGATCCACGCCCCGACGCCGAAGACCGCCAGGTCCGCCAGCACGTGGCTGGAGTAGGCCGGCCAGAGCGTGCCGTGGCGGTGCAGCAGATACGACCAGATCATCCCGCCCAGGCACACGCCGGTCGTGCCCGCCGCGGCGACGCGCCAGTCGGTGTAGGCGCTCAGCGCCAGGGCGTGGTGCGCGCCGAAGAGCAGGTTGGTGATCATCGCGGGGATCAGCCACCCGCGGGCCGCATCAAGCGGTTGAGAGTCCGAACCTCGCCGGCCGTGGAGCAGCTCATCGCAGCGCTCGTGGATGAACCATCGCCAGACATATTCTTCGAGCCAGGCGTTGACCAGGCACCAGTACCCGGCCAGCCCGGCGTAGACCCACGGGTTGCCCAGGCCTTTTTCGCTCAGCACCGACCGCATGGACGGGCCGTCGATCCACGATCGGCCGACCCAGGCGTACGCCCCGACGATGGCTGCGAAGATCGCCAGCCCCCAGGCCAGACCCTCGATCACGCCGGCGAACGCCCACGTCTTGCCCGGATGGTCTTTGCGGGCGGAACCCAGCGGCGCGGTCAGCCCGCCCACGCCTCGGTTCAACGCGATCCACGCCATGGGGAAGCCGATCAGCCATACTTTGCCGACCGCCGCGAAGGCCTGGCCCCACGCGCCCGTGGCGCCGTGCAGCCAGATCAGCACGGTCAGGCTTGGAACGGGCGCCAACAGCAGCAGCGCCCCGGCCGCCCGGACGCGCGGGTATGACGATCGCGTTGCCGGCAACGTCGTGGACATGCCACGAGCATACACCATTGAGCGATGAATCATCGCCCGGCGACGCCGGCTTGGCGTCGCGGCGGCGTCGGCCCGTGGTGTTGAGCACGCCACCGAGCCCGTAAGCAGCATGACCTCCCGTTAGGGAGGTCATGCGCGATCAGGAGGGGGAGCATTTCCCTTCACAGTCCATGGCAGTTCGCGTGAGGGGTTTACTCACGCCAGGCCATGGGAAGCAGCACTTGCTTGGGCTCGGCCGGCTCGGTCTTCTTGGGCTCGTCCGGCATGAGCAGCCCGGGCTTGAGGATGATCGCCCGCGGCTGGGGCAGGGGGTCGAGCGGCGGCAGCAGGTCCACTCGGCGGACGACGCTGGCCTTGTTGAGCATGATGCTCTGCCAGAGGGACTGAGCCTGCGGGATGAAGCACTTGTCGTCGATCAGCCCGTAGCCTTGGCGGAGGTAGTCGCGGGTGGGCTCGAGCTGGACAGTGATGTTGACCAGGCGCACGTCGATCAGGCGCGGCCGGTGGGCCGAGAGGTCGGATCGGCCGTTGATGACGTACGTTGCCGAGGCTGCGCGCGGGACCACCACGCCGACGTGCAGCCGGCCGCTGCGGTTGAGCGGGACCACCTGCATGCCCGTCGGGTTGGCCGTGGCCCGGGTGATGACTCTGGCCGTGGCGTGGGACTGCTGAAGGTCCGCCTGCGCATGGAAGCCGATCGCCGCCGCGGCCATGGCGCATGCCATAACCGTCCACCGTCGAGACTTGCTGTAGAGCATGGGTCTTTCTCCCTCCAGCCTCCGGTTAGCGATACGCCTCCACTGTTATTTGTCCCTCGGGGGGCGACAAATTTCAAGAAAAAAATGGGGCCATTTGACCGCAACTTCCGCGATTTGCACGGAAATCAGCCAATGGCCTGTGCGTCTACTTTCCCTGTCTTCCGCAGTCCCCCCAATTACCGGTTGCCACGGTGCTCCCCTCAGCGTTCTTCCCCGTCCGCCCCGCCTCAGCGGGTGGGGGTGGTCTTCCAGGCCACCCCCAGGTCTCTCGTCTCTCTTGGACATCTCTCTTGCGTCTCTTCTCTCCGAGCGACGAGAGGGATATGGCAAGGGAGGTGCCAGAAGGGGACGAACCGCCTGTCGGTGGTAAGTGATTAAAAAGCAATGCGTTGCGGAGTCATTGCCCGAGCCGTCCCTGGGCCTTGTCGTGCAGGATGTTGCCCGGACGCCACACCGCGCGTGGTCAACGAGCACCACGTCCCTGAGAGATCGCATGCACGCATGAGGGCTGCTGGTTGTCCTTGGCTCTCTCCCGACGCCACAGATCAAAGGTTGACATTGGCCGATATGGCCAGCACGATGGGCAACGGCTGACAAGCAAGGCCCATGATCGACGAAACCTCTGCCAGCCCATTCGCAGGCTTTTCGTTGTCGACGGACCATCGCGCCATCGTTTGACGATCCGGATTGATCGCCCCCGATGCACAGCCCCTCCACGATTCTCCGATTGACGACGGCATGATCAAGGACACGCACATGTCACATTCAGGTGGTTGCTTCTGCGGTCAGATCCGGTACGAGATCACGGGCAAGCCGCTGAACGTGACGGTCTGTCACTGTCCCGGATGTAAAAAGTCGTCCGGGGCTGGGGCCCTGCCGTGGGTCACCGTGAAGACCGCGGAGTTCAGGCTCACGCGGGGCACGTTGGCGGAGGTTCGTTCGGACCAGTTCCCCCAGGCCAGCTGTGACGGCTGCGGCGGCACGCGGACGTTCTGCACGAAATGCGGCACGCCGATCTCATTCTTGGGCGACGGCGGACGGGCTGAGCGGGAGATCGACGTCACGCTAGGCAGTCTGGACGACCCCGCGGTGTTCACGCCCAGAGAGGACGTGTTCGGCGAGAACAAGTTGGAGTGGATCAAGCCAGTGAAACCATGAGAGGGGCCAATCCAGGAGAAACGTAGGAAGGAGGCACACCATGGCCATCGGCAGGCATCAATGCAAGAACGCCTGGCACCTGGACTACAAGGGCTGGATCAGCGTCTGTCTGGATGAAGCCCTGATCGCGCTGGAGGAATCGTTCTTTGACCTGACCGATGCACAGATGCGGGCCTTCCCGATCAAGGGCCGCAACAACATCTCCTGGATCGTCATGCACACGCTTCAGAACTTGGACGAATACACCAACCTCCAGGGGGGGCCGCGGCCATTCCCGCACGAGGAACGCTGGGACTTGTGGCAATGCCGCCCGGAGCAGCGGCCGAAACCCGGTGATGTTTTTCCTCCGGCCGAGCAGATGCTGCGGTGGCTGTATGAGATCCGGGCTCGGGCCGAGGCGATCCTGGCCGGGCTGGATGAGCCGTACCTGCGTGAGAAACCCGGCGATCACTGGCCCGGGGACCGCGCCGACTTCTACAAGAGGACGATCCTCCACGCCATGGCCCACGTGCGGCAGATCTGGCTCTTGCGAGGCGCCCTAGGCCTGACCGACGGCAAGAGCTGGCCGCAGCAGCATTATGCGTAGTCAGCGAGTCGTCCGGTGATCGTGATCGTCCGGTGATCGTGATGAATCGTTTCCGATGCGACAACGCAGGGCGGCGGTCCTCCAGAATTAGCCGACGCTACGTCATGAAGCTCCGCGCTGACTCGCCCCGATCGGGTTTCGCCCCAGGAAATCCAGCACGATCTGCACGAAGAAGCTGACGAACCGGTCCGGCACCTCGTGGCCGCAGCGCGGCAGGACGCAGAGCTCGGCGTTGGGCATGGAGGTGTACATCTCCACGGCGATGCGGACGGGGAAGAAGATGTCGCGGTCGCCGTGGATGATCAGGGCGGGAGAGGCGATCGTGCGGAGCTGGGCCGGCGTGTAGGCGTGATCGCCGGGGGCGATGACGGAGCCCTTCCACTGCTGGTTCATCACCAGCCGGCGGGCCTGCCTGGCGGGGTCCTCGAGCGGCTCGGCGAGGAACTTGGCCCGCTGATTGGCCGCGATCTCGGAGACCCTCTGCTGGGCGTAGTCGTCGAAGATGTGCGTGCCGATGACCAGTGTCATCGACTGGACCAGGTCCGGCCGGGCCAGGGCCAGGGGGAACTGCTGCATGGCGCCGGAGGAGATGCCCAGGAAGTGGGCCCGGCGGATGCCGAGCTTGTCGCAGAAGGCCGCGAGGTCCTTGCCCAGCTCGCTGTGGAGGATCTGCGGGTCGCCGGGGTTGGTCGTCTGGCCGTGGCCGCGCCAGTCGGCCGTGATCAGCCGGTACTTGGCGCCAAACGGCTCAAGAAAACGGTCGAGACCACGGAGGCTGCCCGTGAAACCATGCAGCAGCACCAGAGGCTCGCCGTCGGCCGCGCCGTGCTCTTCGTAGTTCATCTCGATGTCGCGGACTTGGATCTTGGGCATGGGCGGATTCCTTGGGAAAGAACTCTAATTCTATCGTCGTCAGACAGGGGCATGACGGTTCGCGCCGCTCGCCGCCGGTCGCGCCCCGCCGACATTCGCCGCGACAACGTGGTCATCGAGCCGATCGAGGTTTCGTCAACCATTCAGGCCTTGGCGATGGGGTTCCGCCCCAGGAAATCCAGCACGATCTGCACGAAGAAGTTGGAGTGGCGTTCCGGCACGTCGTGCCCGCAGCGCGGCAGGACGCAGAGCTCGGTGTTGGGCATGGAGGTGTACATCTCCGTGGCGATGCCGACGGGGAAGAAGACGTCGCGGTCGCCGTGGACGATCAGGGCCGGGGTCTTGATCGTGCGGAGCTGGGCCGGGGTGTGGGCGTGATCACCGGGGGCCATGACCGAGCCCTCCCACTGGTCGTTCATCTTGAGCCGGCGGGCCTGCCTGGCGGGATCGTCGAGCGGTTCGGCGAGGAACTTGGCTCGCTGATTGGCCGCGATTTCCCTGACTTTCTGTTTGGCGTAGTCGTCGAAGATGTGCGTGCCGACGACCAGCGTCATGGACTGGACCAGGTCGGGCCGGGCCAGGGCCAGGTGGAACTGCTGCATGGCGCCGGAGGAGATGCCCAGGAAGTGGGCCCGGCGGACGCCCAGCTTGTCGCAGAGGGCTGCGAGGTCTTTGGCCAGCTCGCTGTGGAGGATCTGCGGGTCGCCGGGGTTGGTCGTCTGGCCGTGGAAGCGAGCGTCGACGGTGATCAGGCGGT